>CALQZM010000030.1 GCA_943349385.1 Candidatus Peribacteria bacterium | reverse complement strand
CGTTTGTAAATTGTTGAACTGTACTCGGACCATTATTTGTTTGTGGTGTAACAAAATCCTCATCAGCTACTAAAGTTTTATTTTTAAAAGACTTTTTATAAGCGACTAGTTTTTGGTATTGTTTTTGGATTGAATCGGGAGCATTACCAATATTTTTTGCTTCGTAAGCCTGTACTTCTTTTAGACTTAAGTTAGTTGTAGAAGCTACTAAATCAAGATTTTTAGGGATTTTATCGTAGATTTCTTGTAAATCACTTATTTGACTAGGTAAATTTTTAAGATCTGTTTTGAAACTTTGCAAATCTAAGTTGGCATTTATTTCAAAATCATCTCCACCTGGGACAACTTCTATATTACCTGAAGGCAGTAAATCCACTACTCCTTGTAAACTCTTTTCGACCTCAGTAACTACGGTGTTAGTTAATTTATTCACTTCAGCTACTAATTCGTTAGTGGCTGTTGATATAATATCAAAATCAAAATTGAAGTAAGTTTCTAAAATAATTTTATATTCTTCTAGATATCGGTACGAAATTTCTGGATACTGCACTGTTATACCAATGTCAATTGGTAACACTGGAGTTAATCCACGGTTAGTCATACTCTCTATTTTTGAGGCTAGCATTGATTCTGGAATCGGTATAAATCCTTTATAAATAATACAAAGGATTCTCAATATAGCGGATACCGTTTTCAGTGGTACTTTTATAGAAGCTAATAAATCATTTAGGGTCATTCCAATATCTGGAGGCCTTGGAATAGATGGAAATTCAGGAATATTTAAAGTTGGTAAATCTATCAAATCTAAAATCAAGGTACCAAGATCTGGAGCAGGTGGTAAAGTAAGGACCTCTGCAAATCCATACTTACCAAAATCAATTCCTATACTAACAGGCGGAGCAGATGGTAAATCAATTAAAAACATATTTAAATCAGGCAAATTAATTCGGTCTGGTACAAATTCAAATTGAGGTAAAGTAATATTTATACCTGCTTCTATTCGAGAAAAGTCGATAGTAATATTTGGCATTTTAGGAAAAGGAATAACAGGAAACTGCGCAATGCTACCGGCTAGAATCTGGATCAAAGTTTGGATTCCCAAGTTAGTTCTATCTGTTCGACAGTCATCGCACGAGGTCATAAAGTTAAGAATAAACTTAATAATAATTAAAAAGTCATCGATTAATGTTTGAATTTGTATAAAGAAGTTTTGCCACTCAACAATGGCTAAAGTATTTTCATTTAAGAATCCAGCAGTTCTATCTAAAATGACTTCGGCGTAACTCAAAGCCTGATCAGCATAATTAGCTACAAAATTTTCTAATTCAAAAATATTCTTTGGAATATCACGATAGCTTTTTAAGGCATCTAAATTAGTGTCTAGGCTTGCAAATAGCTCAATAAATTTTACTGAAAACTTAAGACAAATTTGCTGCTCCTCAGGGCTTAAATCTGGATTATCTAAAACGGCTCCATTAAGATCAGCTATAATCCTACCTTCTGATATGCTCGCACTAAATTGCCCATAACTTTTAAAGTATCCCTTACCAAAACACGCCCATGAAGTTAAAGTTGTATAAAATTCTTGTTTATTATTTTCTAGGATTTCTTCGAATTGCATAAGATATTTTGCGAATTCTGCACCCTCTGGAATCATAGGATAATTAATGGTTTGTTTTTCAAGCTGGATATCAAATAAAGGCATTGCGGCAAGTTTAGCTAATGCATCTTCGATTCCAAGATAGCCAACATTGTCAAATGCAGTATTTTCTTCGGTAGATCTAAAGTATCCAACTAATGATTCCGATGATGGATAAATAATAGTTAAATCAGGAAGATCTAATAATTTAGTTGTAATTTCTTCGATTTGGGCAGTAACCCAATCGGTAATTATCGACGGGAATCCAGGCACCGTAACATTTCCACCGCCACTTCCTCCGCCTCCGGCACCAACACTAACCACGCCCCCTGTGGCAGTCGAAACTAATCCCGTAGCAGAGTTAATTACATCTTCAGCAAAGGTCGAAATCGCCTCGCAGGCGGCTCCTAAATCCCCTAGTCTATATACAAAACACATACCCAACATGTTTGGGCCAAGGCAAGTCGCACCCGCAAATTCACCTGTTAGAGTAGGTGAAATATATTGTGAACCACCCAGACAATTTGGAAAAGGTGACGGTGGCCATACAAATGGTGGTACCCCACAGCCCCAAGCAAAAACTGGTAGTCCAGGTGCGCCGTTTCGTGGAACTAAAAAGGCTATATTAATTGGCATTGGTAAACATCCTGCGCCTTGGCATAATATATTTTCTAAAGCATCACCAATTCTATTTACACCGTCTGCAATGTTACCATCTATTGAATCTAGATTATTTGGTACCCCATCACTATCGGTATCTTGGTTACCAATTTGGGTTTGAACGTTTCTAATTAATTCTTGTTGGGCAGAGGGTGTTTCGGGTAATTCTGTTGGAAAATCCTCATTTGGATTTTCAAGAATTTTTGGAGTGAGCTCTACTTCGGATCTTTGATAACTAAACACACCTGAGCTTGAGACTTCGGAGTGATAGTAAATTACTTTATTTTCACCGGTTAATACTATTTTTAAATCTTGAAATCTATCTGGAGTTAAATCACCTTCGTTATCTACAATTGAAATTAGTGGGGTGCTGCTCGCCGAAGTTGGTTTGTAATTGGCAGTAAAGCTAACTTGAATATTTTGATTGGCTGTTGCGTTAATTCCACTAATTATGTACGGGCGTCCTGCTTGTATTGTCGATAAAAATCTGACAGCTGGAGTTGCGGCTGGAGTAGAGGTTAAACTACTAGTTACCACAATATGATCTGTTGGGATTGGAATACTTAAATTTGCGTTCCTTAAAGCAGTACTTGATCTTAAATTGACTGTATATCGAACGCTATCATTAGCTCTTAAAAGCTCACCGTTTAGATCAGTTAAAGTTATTGAAGTTGCAGCAAAATTAGGATCTACCAAAATAGGTTTAAATTCGTAATCTTGTTTAGTGATTAATACTTCTGAATTAAAACTTACCCCGCCGGCAACAGTTTCTGTAATCACTTCTTCTCTTGGAGTAATCGGTACAGAAAGATTAACAGATTCAACAGCTGCACTTGAATTATCAGCCGAAATCCAAATTTGTTCTTTTAAAGATTGATCAGACTGTAAGGCTGAAAAAATACTGCCAATAGTAGAAGGATCCGGCTGTAATTGCTCGTTCGTAGATTGTACTAAATATAATAAATTATCTTCGCCTAGAATCATTAAATCAGTATCACCATCATTGTTATGGTCAAAGCTAAATACTTGGGTTGCCTTAGTTTCAAAATTAATTTCTATGGGTAAACTTTTGGCCTGATCATTTGAGAAATCTATTAAATACAAACAACTATCTATATTAGTACAGGCTTTATTTGTAAGTACAATTAAATTTTCGTCTGACGCGTTAGGTTTATAGGTTACTAAATCTTTTATGCCAGCTGGTATTTGTAATAAATTTTTATAGAATTTTTGCGACTGTAAATCATAACGCGAAATAAATCCTTTGGAATCTGTAATAATTAAACCTTCTTTATAGGGAATTACTCTACTTGTTAAGCCATCGGTTTGAGCAATCAAGTCACCGATATCTTGGTTGAAACCATTGGTAGAAGCAGGACTTTGGTTTAATTTAATAGAAGGGTCTCCAATTAAAATCCCAATTTCAGACAGATAATGTTTATTTGCCTCACCTGCATTTAATCCTGCAGAAAATAGTAAAATAGATTTAGTCCCCGAATTCAAATTTGTATTCGCTGATTCAAAAGCAGAACTGCTACGTGTTAAACCTTCTTGAGGAAGTTGAGATTTTAATAATTTTGTACTTTTGTTGTAGAAAATTGTTCCTTTTGGAGCTGCCGACGAACTTAAAGTATAGCCTTGTTTATATGCAAAACTTAAATTGTCTAGATTCGCTGTTACTGTTATTGCGTCTGCTTGATTAAATTTATAATAAACTGTTGCTAGCACGGAACCCTTTTGCACAACATTTAAACCATAAATGTTCAAATCTTTGTTTTGTTCTAATTTTAAATCTTCGCCAAGTAGCGCAATTGTACCTGTGGCTTTAATCTCAAATATTGGATTCTTATTTACTACAAACTGCCGTGGATTATCTGGATTTGAAATCAACTGTGAATCCTTAGCAGGAACGATGTAAATTCCACGATCTGCAATTGTATCTGTGGCTTCTGAATAGATCCCCTTAAATTCTAATCCTTCTAGATTAACGCCAACTTTAGCAACCTGATTATTCTGTTGATCTATGATTGTAGAAACCAGTTGATTATTTAATTCAGCAATTCCTACAGTAATTTTATTTTGCGATACAGCCTCAATTACTCCAGTTGGATGCACATAAAAACTCGGTGACATTCCAGCTAAATCAGTTGTGTAAGTTGAAACTGCCTGAGCCTTTCCGGTTGAAATAATGTTTGTAGCTGGGGCCTTGGCTTTTTGATTTAATTTAAGTTCGTAATAAAGCGCCGGACTTTGATACTGATTAAATCGAGCCAAACTAATTGAGTTTGAGAATCCCACTTTATGTATTCCGTCCTCAAGTCCGTCTTTTTTAACTATTATAAAAGCATTTCCAGATGAATTTGCTTTTGCACGGTAACGAATTTTGCCGACTCCAGCTTCAATACTTATGGTCTCAGCTAACAATTCAATCTTAGAACCGTCACTTACAGTAACTGCTAAATCACTCAAATTGGCATTAACTTTATTATTATATTGATCAACTAAATTAATTTCTGTTTCAGTAATATCTAGATTTTTACTCACAGATTTCAATTGCTCGAAATATATTTTTTTAGGCGCTAACGGTCTTACCGTAACTTGTTTTGAAACAGGACTTAAATCTGGATATTTAACGGTTATAATTGCTTGACCTGATTTATTTGCAGGTATGAATTTAAATTGATATTCGGATTTTGGTTCTGCTGTTGAGTTTTCGACAGTTTCTGTTAATGGTTGCAATCCGCCTAATAATGGATTGTTGATTGAAACTTCTGGGCTCAAGAATTCTTGCGCTTGATTTGATTGATTTAATAATTTTATTGTAAAATTTATTCCATCGCTTGAATTTACTTGAGTAGCTTCTTGACTTAACCCGAAGTCCAAATTTAAATTTTGGTGGACTGTAAATGTTTTTGTTTCTGTAATTAGTTCGTCTGAATCGGGATTTTTTAAACTAGCTTTTAGAGTTACTGCCCCTGCAGCCTTAATTTCTAGAGGTACTTTTTGATTCGGTGATACTGCAAAATATTGTACACCTGGTTTAGTTAAATCTTTATCGGCACTGCTTGAAAACTCTGCATTACTTGAAACTTCTAAATCGACAATTCTTGGCAATCCTGCTAAAACTTTATTATTTTGGTCTAAAAGTTTTACAGATACATTAATTTGAGTATGATTTTCTGAACTATAGTTGAGCAGGTCAGCCTCAAGTAAAATTGAATTAACAACTGCATTTGGTGGTGCTAAAATCTCTGACACCTTAGGCAATTTTGGCTTAATAGATTGTGCTAAAGTAGTTCCGACAGTTTTGACTAACTCTAGCCAACAAGGTAAATAATCAGAAAACCATTGAACTACTGGAATGCCTTCATTTGAGGTGGAACAAGAATTTTGTACTCTTTCGGATGAACCAATAGATTGTTGATCTATTCTTCGAGATTGATCTTGATCTTTAAATAGATCTTCTAAATTAGAAACTTCAGCAGACGTTTCTTGGACGCCTTGTAATTGATCAATTGTAGATAACCCTAAAAGGTCCTCGGGGATAATTCCGGTGTCGATTGCGTTATCAATATTTTCGGCAGTAATAATTGCAACTTCAAACGAGGTTGGAAAGTTCACGAAATTAAGCGGCGAAGCACTGTTCAAAAACTGAGCGTAAACCGAAGCATATTTTTGATTCAAATTAGATTTAGACCAATTTATTAAATAA
The DNA here is from genome assembly GCA_943349385.1 of Candidatus Peribacteria bacterium. Taxonomy (GTDB): domain Bacteria; phylum Patescibacteriota; class Gracilibacteria; order UBA1369; genus CALQZM01. The sequence continues at coordinate 3,971 of CALQZM010000030.1, read as the reverse complement.
GCTACTTTAGCTTTACTAGCTTGGTTTATGGCTGTAAATTCAGCACTAAATACATCTTGATTAGTCAAAATTCCAGTTAGTAATCCTGTATACTCAGAAGTGCCACTCAAGGAATTTAATTTGGATTCCACTTGAATTAATTGTTGCTCAAATTCAGCAACTGAGACTGCTTTAAATAAGTTCGGGTATTCAATTTCTACATTTCTACCTTGGGTATCAACAAAAGTTGTATACCTAGTAGCATTGATTGGTAGCGACTGCGTAACCGCACCTTTTTGGATTGCCGTTATAATTTCTGGAGTTGGATCTTTATGTTTTACGATACTTTTAACTTTTCTAGTTAGTGCTTCTGGCCTAACTAATTGTTCAATGTTTAAAGTAACTTGAGCGATTCCAGGTAAGTTCTCTGGATTATTTATTACGAACTCAGTTTTTTTAGGATTAGCTAACAGAAAATAACTCCATGCATTCCAATCCTCAGCAGGTCTGTCGTATTCAGGCAATTCGGCCAATACTTCGTCAAGACTTAATCCGGTACCTGAATTGATAATGATTTCGTTAGCCTTAGCAGGTTGATTACTCAAGTTAAAGTTTTGGGCTGCCACATTAGCTGGCTGGTCTATTGGATACTTTAAATTAAGGACTTGATCAAACAATGGCAAAGGTCTCATATTAAAACATGACTCGTGAGTAAGTTGCCCTTTTTTAACATCCGCTACAACTTTAGCTCGATAGTTTTCTTTTAAATCTTCAGCAAAAAATTCAGAACAAAAAGTCTTACTTGCAGGAGAAAAACTAGAAACATCTGAAGTTATCTGATTAGCTTCAAAGTTTACATTAGTAGGATCAGTAGTTTTTTCGAAACAGAATTCCCCTACTGTATCTTGATCAATCGGAACGGTATGAAGTCCTCTTACAATCTTTACCGAATTATCTAAAGGATTATCTGTGCCGCCTCCCCGAATAATTCTACATTGTTCAGCTGAATTAATTTCGTTTACTGGTGTTCCAAAAATCCAAGTATTAAAATTTAAAATATAGTTTCTATCAAAAGCGACATCTAGAATTTCAAAATTTGGATCTAAGCCTAGTTTAATTGCGTTAGTAAAAGGTGTTAGACCATTTCTTACCTGAGCTTTACGAATGGCACCAATTGCATTAAAGGTGTCGTCGATCCAATTAGCAGTTGGAGCATTATTTACAAATGAAATAGGATCAATTCTCACGATACCTCCTGTTGTAGTTAAAATTTGACCACTTAAAATTGCACCATTCGGAATAATTAAATCCTGCTGCAAGTCCTCTGCTACTGTATCTACTTTAGTTTCGATTAAATCATTAATTAATTTAAAATATTGAGCCGAAAAATCATCTTTTCTGGCAATTGCAGTTATTGGAGTAAAAAAACTACTCGCAGTGTATCGCCCTGTACCAAGTACCGATTCCAACTGTTTACCGGTACTAGATTTAAATACATCAATCGCAGTTTGATTTCCATTTTTAATTGAACTAGCTACAACTGTATCTGCTGTATCTAAGTTTGTGGTAGATGGACCGACTTCGTCACCATAGAGATCTTCGGCAGGAAAATCCGCTAAAGGATTTATTACTTTATTTAGTTTGCCGCTCATTCTATTGTAAACTAGCTCTTCGGCGTAATCTTGATATCTTTGATAATTTTCGTAAGCAGTTGCATTTAAAGATTCCTTTTCGTGGACTGGCTCAGATAAGAAAATTTGTTTTTCAAATTTCGAAAAATCTTCGTTCCCTTGATGATATAAATGATTTTTATCAAAGAATTCTGCATATTTAGCATTTACTTGCTCCTCGGTTAAATCTGGAAACATTTCTTTCAAGGTCGAAAAATCTATTACACCATGCCAAACTTCTGGTTGAAAAGTCGCTGATGCTTGTAATTCTTGAAACTCAAAAAAATCCGTATCTTGATTATAGGTATAAACTGGACTTTCAAAATCAGTATAAGGGTACATCGAAATAAATCGGTTTCCTGCTTTATCAACAACTGGCAACGGAACTTCACCAACTACAATTACTCCACTTAATTTTCGTCCATCGAAATCAGAAACATTTTGAAAATAAGCCTGTTTTAGTAAGCTAGCTATTTTCTCTGGAGAGTCAGTCTTTTTTACTCTCATGATTTCTACCTTGGTTTGGTGCAACTTACTTTGAACATCAAGCGCGTATCGGTTAATTCTGTCTGGGATTTTTCTTTCGCTTAATCCAAGTCCGTCAAAAACTCCTTCTCGGAGACCATCGTAGTTTTCGTTATTACTTAATAAATTTTCTTCGGCTAAAATGATAACTATATCTTCTTGATTATTTTCAGAAAAAATATCTGTATTAGCTTTTAAAATAGCGGGATCTAAAATTATGTACTGAGAAACAATTGCTAGAACCAACAAAGAGGCTAGAGCTTTGGTCATCCGCGAATGTTTTTGCGAATAGCTGTACAACTTTTGAAACTGACCTTTAAACTTCATAAAAAAATAGGTTCTAATCTAGCCAATTATACCTTTTCTTAGCCCCTTAAAGTAAGTTGATTTAGTACCGCGATGTGTTGTAGTTACAGCTTAGAAACAGAAAAAAATCCAACTAAAACAATGGATGCTAATGGATGCGAATTGCAACACTTACACTTTTATTTTTTAACGGACGACGGTGTAGGCATAAAACTCAGTCTCTGCACAGTCAGGCTCATCATCCGAGACCTCAGCTCTTGCTGTTGCAGTGTCATCTTCAGCAGTAACAAGAACAGTAATAGCTTGGTAACAACTATTTGCTTGACCAGCACCTTCGAGGGCAACCGTAACTGCGTAACCATCTAGCAATTTTACGTATTTTGGGTGAGCGCAATCTTCGTCAACTGGTTGAGGTAAATCTGATTTAGTATAAACCCCAGGTATTGCATCAGGAGCACAATTAGAAGTTGATGGATGAACAGAGTTATCGATCATGTAAGTTTCAGCGGCGGTGATTACATCTTTAACAGCTGCAATTCGTGCGACATCACGAGCTTTTCCTTGCGAGTTAGAAAGAGTTGGGACCAAAGCCGTAGCTAGGATCCCAATAATTGCAACTACAATCAGAAGTTCTATAAGAGTAAAGGCTTTTCGCATAGAGGTTTAGTTTCTTGCAACTACGAAAAATGCACTTCCTTCGGTATCCTCCTCAGTAGCACCAGTAGCATCAGTACCTTTTCCTTCAAGTGCAATCCCTACTGTATAACCAGAAGTAGTACCATTATAAAAAACGGCAGTTTCATCAGCATTACTACACTCAGGCGAACCTGTTTCGGTTTCAGCACGCGACGGGGTAGAAACTGGATCTTTACCACCAAGGTAATCCGTCACAAAAGCAGCAACATCAGTATCAGTAGTATCATTAAGACATTTATCAAATACTGGATACCCACCCTCGTCAATATTATAACTTTCAACTGCCGTAATTACATTGTTTACTAAAGTTTTTCTAGCTGCATCTCTAGCACGAGATGGTGCATCACTAATTGTTGGAACAAGGGCAACTGCCAAGATCCCAATAATAGCTACAACTATTAAAAGCTCAATAAGGGTAAATCCTTTTTTGTTTTTAATCATAAAATATAAATTAACTAATTCGGTTATATTTTAAGCCTTGTACAACCTAGATAGCAAATACATAAACTATAATCCTTCTAATTTATAGCACTTTTTACTAGACGCAAAATTTAATTATAGTGTACCAAATATTTTTTTGGCTAAGCTAAAATTAAGTCACAATAAAAAAGAGCCTATAGAAAACTACAGACTCAGTCTTAAAATTTGTACTAAAAAATTATTTCTTTTTAGCTACAACTTTTTTCTTCGCTTTTTTTGCAGCTGGTTTTTTAGCTGCAACTTTTTTAACTGCTTTTTTTACAACCTTTTTTGCAGCAGGTCGTTTTTTAGCAGTTGCTTTTTTTACAACCTTTT
>CALQZM010000029.1 GCA_943349385.1 Candidatus Peribacteria bacterium | reverse complement strand
CCAATTTTAGAATAGGAATTCAAATATGCTTGCCTCATTTTGTTGTACTCAATTTCAAAATGTTCGTTAGTAGTATGAAATGAATAAGCATCTTTCATAACAAATTCACGTACTCTTAATAATCCACCTCTAGCTCTAAGTTCATCACGGAACTTGTATCCAAATTGATAAAGATTAATAGGAAGATCTTTGTAAGATAAGTTAAATCCTCTTACAACATCAACGAACATTTCTTCGGCGGTTCCACCAAGAGCAAATTTTGCACCATTTCGATCGGTAACAGTCATAAGTTCATATCCACCTGCAGAGTCGCGATTAGTTTCTTGCCAAAGCTCAATAGGATGAAGCACAGGAGCAAACATTTTTTGGGCACCAGCAGTATTCATTTCAGCTTCAATAATAGCACACATTTTATCATGAACTCTTTGGCCTAGAGGTAAAAAGTAGTATCTTCCAGCACGTGACTCACGAATAAACCCAGCTTGGTAAAGTAATTTATGAGATGTAATAGTCATGTCTGACTGAGGTTCTCTTACTGTTTTTCCAAATAATCTTGAATATTTCATTTTAAATTATGTTAGCATTAGCGATTAATTTTTCCCACCAAGTACGATTTTGTTCGTACCATTCAAATGTTATTTTTATTCCATCTTCAAATTTAATAGTTGGTTCCCATCCTAAATCATTTTTAATTTTAGACGGATCAATAGCGTATCTTCGGTCGTGGGCTTTTCTGTCTTCAACATAAGTAATTAAGCCCTCATCTTTACCCATAAACTTAAGCATAATTCTTGTAATTTCTAAATTAGTTTTTTCGTTATGACCGCCAATGTTATATACTTCACCGTACTTATTACTATTCAAAATTAAATCAATTGCAATACAGTGGTCTTCAACATATAACCAGTCCCTAATATTCATACCGTCTCCGTAAACTGGTAGGGGCTTATCATTTGCAGCTAGCCTAAAGAAGTAAGGAACTAACTTTTCAGGAAACTGATAAGGTCCATAGTTATTAGAACATCTACTTATCGTTACCGGCATATTGTAAGTATTAAAATAAGATTGAACCAACATATCAGATGAAGCCTTAGATGCCGCATAAGGCATAGTAGGATCAAGAGGTGTATCTTCAGTAAAGAAATGAGTAGAGGCTTCACCTAAGTCACCATAAACCTCGTCTGTAGAAATTTGATGATACCTTTTTACCTTATTATTCTTGGCTGCTAGCAATAAATTGTGAGTACCGATTATATTTGTTAAAACAAAAATATGTGGATCAATAATGGACCTATCTACATGTGTTTCTGCTGCAAAATTTACCACACAATCAAAATTCTCTAATGCAAAAAGATTATCAATAAAAGGCTGATCAGCAATATCACCTTGAACAAACTTAAATCTTACATCAATAAGATCCGAAATGTTATCTAAGTTACCTGCATAAGTAAGTTTGTCTAAAACTACTATTTCAGTATTTATATATTTCTTTTTATAATATCTAGCAAAGTTTGAGCCTATAAATCCAGCTCCACCAGTTATAAGAATTTTATTGAACATGGTTTAAAAATTTATTTAAATCTTCTATATAATCTTCTCGATTAGAATTGTAATTAGTAGAACTTAGAGCAGCTAAACTAGCGCCATGGCTGAAGTCATAAAATTCATGCCAAATTAAATTTGCCACATAAATTCCATTTTTTCCTACTTCTAAATCTAATATTAATTCATTTTTCCCATCATGGATTCTACACTTGCAAGTTCCTGAGGCCATAAAGAAAAACTCTTTTTCATTTAAATGACAGTGCCCACCTCGAAGCTGCAAATTATCATAGGCAAAATAGACTCGTTTAACTTCAAAATCTATATAATCCTTTAACTCAATAGGTACTAATTTACCTTTAGCATCAGAAAACTCCTTCAAATTAAATATTTTGTACATTTAAGATGTTTTATTAAAGAGTTTTTTGTCTTTCTTCAGTTTTGTAAGCTTCTAAGATATCACCTTCTTCAACTGGTATAGAACCTGTATATTTAATACCACACTCATTCTCAGCCTTCATTTCATCTACTTGCTTATCAATTCTTTGTAGAGTTATGATTCGACCTTCACCAACAACTTCACCTTTTCGTAATACACGTACTTTACAACCTTTTTGTAAAATTCCATTTGTTAATTTTAATCCAACAATCATCTCTTTCTTTTTAGTCAAGAATACTTGTCTAACTTCTGCCTTACCAAGTTCAACCACTACAATCTCAGGAGTAAGCAAGCCTGATAATAATTTTTTAGTATCCTCAATTAAATCGTAAATAATTTTATAATTCTTAACTATAACACCATATCTTTCAATGGATTTTTCTAGCTGTTGAGGAATTTCGACGTGGAACCCAAGTAAAATCGCATCACTTGCACTAGCCATTGCAATGTCAGACTCTTTAATATTACCAACCCCAGAGTGAATGATTTTAATCATTACTTCATCATGATGAACTTTTTCGAGTGATTGTTTAATAGCTTCGAATGAACCCTTAGTATCAGTTTTAAGAATTACTTTAAGCACCTGCATTTCACCTGTTTTGATTTTTTGTGCTAAATCAACCATTGTCGTCGCAGAGGTAATCCGTTGATCATTTCGAAAAGTTGCTACATGCAATGCATAATCACGAGCTGTCTTCTCATCTTCTAGTACTTGTAAAATGTCTCCTGTTTGAGGTGATTTAGACAGACCTGCAATTAATACAGGTGTTGACGGGGGAGCATTCTTGTACTTCTTTTTAGCATGATTCATCATTACTTTAATTTTTCCATAAGCATCACCAACTACAACTGTATCACCAATATTGAGTGTTCCAGTATTAATTATCACAGTTGCCACAGGACCGAATCCTGGATCTAAATGAGTTTCAATTACTGTTCCAACTGCTTTTCGACTAGGATTAGCCTTAAGATTCTGTACTTCAGCAACAAGTAGAATCATATCAAGCAACGTATCGATTCCTTCACCCGTAAGAGCCGAGACCGATACCATAATTGTATCACCGCCCCATTCCTCTGGTTGAAGGCCGTATTCTGCTAACTCAGCTTTTACTTTATCTGGATTAGCAGCAGGAAGGTCAATTTTATTTACCGCCACTATAATCGGCACACCGGCTTCTTTAGCATGATTAATAGCTTCGATAGTAGTAGGCTTAACACCTTCTGCAGCAGAAACAACTAAAATTGCAATATCGGTAACTTTAGCACCACGAGATCGCATTTCAGTAAAAGCCTCATGCCCAGGAGTGTCTAAAAATGTAATTAACTTTCCATTTTTCTCAACTTGATAAGCGCCAATATGCTGAGTTATACCACCAGATTCACCATCAACAACGTTAGCACTACGTATTGTATCTAATAATTTTGTTTTTCCGTGATCAACGTGTCCCATAACAGTGATTATAGGAGGTCTTGTAATTAAGTCTGCAACATCATCATCCCCGGCAATTGCACTTAAATTTTGCTCAATAAAGTCATCAGTAGTACCAGTAGTATTCATTCTTTTTAGTTCCACTCCGAATTCAGCCATTATTACTGTTGCAGTCTCAATATCTAGCTGTTGATTAATATTAGCAATAATTCCATTTTTCATTAATTCACCAATGATTCTAGCTGCATTAACGCCAGTCTTTTCGGCTAACTCTTTCACCGAAATTACATCACCAATCTCGAGTTTATCAACTTTTGTAGGTAACGTTGCAACATCTTTCGCTTTCGATTGATTCTTATTAGAATCTTTACCAGCAGTCTTTTTTCTTTGGGATTTGACGATTTCGCGCTCAAGACTTTCCTCAACCTTACCAGCAACTACATCAACATCAGACTTAGTAGTTCCCAACTCATCTTCGATTAATTCTGCAATGTCATCATCTACTTGTAGATTCTCTTTATCATAACCAAAATCAAGTTCATTAAGTACTTTCGTTATCTCTTCAACGCTACTATCAAGCTTTACGGCTAAATCTTTTATGTTTACTACCATGCAATCAACTTAAAAATAATACTGCAAAGAGTCTAGCTTAAAATAGGGCAAATAGTAAAGGGGAAACTACTTATTTATCTAGTTCTAAACTAGCTGAATCTTCAATTGCAATGGATTCCAAACGTTGATCAATCTTTGCTAATTTTAGCTGTGAAGAATCAAACTTATTAGAGGCATTACTTAAGTGGGTACCTAAAGTATTAAATTCTAACTCAAAATTATTAAAATCAACTGCAATCTGCGACAAATTCTGACTAATTTTTTTTGCATTCTGCTCAATCTGAAAGCCTTTTAAACCAATTAAAATTGTTTGCAAATAAATAAAAAGATTATTCGGAGAAACTGGGATTACTTTTTTACCATAACAATAGTCAAATAAAGAGGTAGTTTCATTTGAAAGTATAATTTCATAATATACACTTTCAGCCGGAATGTACATTAAGGCAAAATCAAAAGTACCAAGACTTGGTTTAATATATTTTTCAGCAATAGAATCTACATGTTTTTTTACATCTCGAATAAATGCAGTAAACATTTTATCTTTCGTATCAATATTAGAGTCTTTTAACTTAATATAATTTTCTAACGGGAATTTCGAATCAATGCAAACAACTTTCTCAGCTAGTTTAACTACTGCATCAACTTTTTCACCACCTTTAAACGTATACTGAAAATCATAATTTTCAGCCGGAATAACTTGCTTGATTAAGTCCTCTAAAAAGAATTCACCTAGACCACCACGAAGTTTTGGAGACTTTAAAAGTTCATTTAAACTTGAAACATCTTTACCTACTTCATAAATTTTAGAACTAACTTCTAGTAGATTGGTAAGTCGATTTTCTACATCTTTATATGATTTTTTAGCCTCATCTAAGCTCTCCTTAATTCTATTTTCAGAACTTGACTGAACTTTAAAATGATAATTAATCCTATCATCTATCTGCCTAGAAAACGATTCAAACTGAGTTACAAATAGATTTTGCATCTCAACTGAACTACTTGGCTGTTTGAATTTAAGCAACAGTGCTGCTAATACAGCAAATAATAATATAACTATGAAAATTTCCATATTTTAATTTAAGTAATCTATATATCTACATTCTCCTTTACAACTGCACTCATCGTGTAATGAATCAACAAAACTCAAATCCTTAATCTGATTATAGACATCTTTAATTTGAGTTTTAAACTCTTGATAGTCGGCTGGATTATAATTTATAGGTACAGCTTTATACACACCATCTTTATCAATTAAGTACGAAAGTACACCTTGGTCTACTTTTAAACGCAAATTGGAATCTGACTCAATTAGTAGCTTATAAAACATCAATTGACGATAATAAGCTCCATCAGAATCTTTTGTTTTACCCATAATTACACCTTCAGTTTTAGGTGCAGAAGTTTTAAAATCTGTAACTCTTACGATTCTTTCTTGGGTATTAAGATATTCAACTAAATCTATTTTTCCTGTCAAAGGAACTCCATCATAAAACACATCTCTACTGTAAAAGTTCAATTCAGTATATAGAGCATCCGGTATGGAATTATTTTGCTCATGGTAGGCTCTCCAGTTAGTAAAAATAGCTAGTGAATTTTGTTTTAGATAATTTAGCTCAGCCAAAGACAAGTTATTGCTATCTATATACCGATCAACAATATTATCAATATGGGCTTGAGTCATTACTTGCCCCTTTTTCTTTAGTACTAATAGATTTTCTACCAAAAGATGAATAAAGGAACCTTCAATTAAATACATATTTTTTAGTGTAGGTAGTTTAAGGATTCTCTCATAAAAAAAGACTCTCTTACATTTTAAAAAGTCATTAAAAGCCGACGGACTCAACTTGAAATTTGGAATTACAGAGTTTCTAAGCCAATCCTTGATTTCTTGTCCATGCTTGAATTCATTCCCTGTACCTAAAAATATTTTGCTTAAGTCTGCAAAAGAAAGTTCTGGTATGTCTAAATTAACTATAAAATCAGCAGAAATCTCTTCGGTAAATTTTGCTTTGATCTGCTCAGAACCAGACTCATATGTTAAAGCCGATGAAATATATACACTATGTTTTGCTCTAGTTAATGCAACGTAGAATAGTCTTCTTTCTTCGGGCTCCGAGGATTCCTCAACTGGTAATTCTAAGAATAATTCATCAGGAATTGCAATGAACTCTGCCCGTTTACTACTTATCCACTTCTTATTCGTTGCGTAAGGTATAAATACATATTCAAATTCAAGTCCTTTTGATTTATGTGCCGTCATCAAATTTAAGTAGTTGCTATTTTGAATTGCACCTTTTTCATTCACTTTTAAGTTATGTTCAAAAATTGAATCCAATAAAAGTAAAAAGTCTTTAAGTACTGGCTTACTATTTGAATCAAAATAACTTTCTGCAAAATCAATAAATGATCTTACGGCATTTAAGTCATCTAATAATTCTTTTTTAATCAAATCTTCAAAAATTCCTAGTTCTATAAGAAGGCTTCTTATAAAAGTACTAAAAGACTCAAAATTTAATAATTGAATCATTTTCTCAAGTTTTATAAGTGTAATTTCAATCTTACTATCTGTATTGAAATATTTTCTTATATCAACGAAAGGAATTTTAGGGTTTTTCTTTATTAAAGCAGACAAAGCATATATTTCAGTTAATTTTACATCTAAGTTCGGTAAAAAAAGAAAGTTTATTAATTCAACGTAGTCTTTTGGGTTAGCTAAGAATCTAAGTCCAGAAATGACTTTTTTAATATATTTATTGTCTAAAACATTAGTATTAGCACTTATTGTGTAATTTACATTTAATTCATCGAAAAACTTTGCAATTTTAAGTAACTCAGAATTACCTCTAGTAATAACAGCAATCTCTGAAGGACTGACGCCAGTATCAACTAAATTCTTAATTCTATTACTTAAAAAGTAAAACTCCTCGGTGTGAGTATTAAATTTAGCAATTTCAATTAGATTATTAGGATAAACAGTATTTGCTGCCAGTAACTGTTTGTTTTCAGCAACCCGGTCTTTATTATTAGAAATTATACTTGTTGCAGCATCAAGTATTAACTGAGAACTTCGATAGTTAGTTTTTAAGACAATTTTTTTGGCACTGTTATACTTTTCTAAAAATCTATGAATATTTTCAAGTGAAGCACCTTGGAATCTATATATAGATTGGTCATCGTCTCCAACTACAAATAAGTTAGGATCTTTCTCGTAATAGGAAACTAGCAAGTTAATAATTTCATACTGTGAATTATTAGTGTCCTGAAACTCATCAAGTAAAAAATACTGAAACCGTTCTTGAACCAAAACTAAAAAAACAGGATCATTTCTAAATTTATCTAGAATCATCAAAATCATGTCATCAAAATCGAACCAAGAATCTCGCTCCATTTGATCGATATAGTCTTTATAAATTTTAGAAAGAATTAGTAGTTTTTTATTTAGTTTTAAAGCTGAATAATGCTTACCCAAAACGCCCTTTTTAAAATTAGTTGTATCAATACTATCTAGCTCATTAATTTTTGCTAAAGCAAAATCATGCAATCGTTCTGGAGTAACAAGTTCTTTTTTTAATTTACCAATCTGCGAAATTATATTAGGAACAAAATTAAACTTATTTTTAATGTCGACAAGTGGGTAATAATCATTTTTCTCAATCAATTTTCTAACTAAAGAATACCTAGTTATTTCATCAATTGGTCTCAAACTCTGTCCATTATGAAAAAAATCCCTAAACTCAGATATTAACGAAGAACAGAAGGAGTGAAACGTATGAATTCTAACCTCGTATGCCAAAGGGCCAATAATCGAAACTAATCTATCTCGCATAGCATTAACTCCGCTATCAGTAAAAGTTAAAGCCAAAATGGCACTAGGAGGCACATCAGTAGTTTTTATAATATTAGCAATCCTTAATGCTAATATCTGAGTCTTACCAGTGCCGGGACCAGCTACAACAATCACAGGACCCTCAGTTTCATTTACCGCCTCTAACTGTTCAGGATTCAAGTTTTGTAATGCTTGCTCAAATATTTTATTATAATCCATAAAAAAAACGACCTATCAAATTATAAAGTAAGAATAGGTCGTTTTGAAAATTAAATCAACAAGTAGACTAAGCTAATTTAGCTAAAATCTTTTTTGCAGCTGAGTCATTTACACCTTCAATTTCAGTCAATGCAACAGCATCTTTACCTTTAAGATCATCTATTGACTTAATACCAGCTTTTTCAAGAGCTAGCATTACTTTATCAGATAACCCAAGTTCAGTAATACTAGTAATTGGAGCATCTTTAGCTGGTTTCTTTCCTAAAATGCTTAATCCAATTCTGTGATTATCAACATCAATATTGATGATTGTAGCACTTACATCATCACCAACTTTGAAGGTAATTCCTTTATCTTTAATTTCAGGATCATTAATTTCACTTACGTGAATTAATCCATTAATATCATCAGCTAAAGTAACGAATGCACCATATTCAGTGATTCTGTTAATTTTACCTGAAACTTTTTGTCCTTCTTTGAAATTACTAGCAATTTCTAACCAAGGATCAACAGTTAATTGTTTCATAGAAAGAGAAATCTTTTCACCTTCAATACCGATAACTTTAACTTTGACTGGATCACCAAGTTTACCAAAATTAGAAGGATCATCAACGTGTCCCCAAGCAATTTCAGAAATATGAACAAGACCTTCAAGACCTTCGAATGTAACAAATATACCAAAATTAACAACACCACTAATTTTACCGTCAACAATTCGACCGATTTCAATAGTTTTTAGTGCTTTTAGTCTAACTTCATTTTGCGCTTCTTTTTCAGATAAAATTAATTTTCGGTTTTCTTCATCAATGTTAATAATTCTTACATCGATCATTTGACCAATAAGTTTTTGTAGTCTAGCTAGAATTTTTGCACTATCAGCCCCATTTACCCGAGGATAATGTAGAGGTGCAAGTTGCGATACAGGTATAAATCCTTTAATTGAATCAACTTCAACCAATAGACCACCTTTATTCGCTTCAGTAATTTTAACTTTAATAACTTCTTTATTGCTGTAATAATCAAGGAATCTCTTCCATGTTTTTTGTTGACTAGCTTTTCTTAATGAAAGAACAATAAGTCCTTCATCATTTTCTGGTTCAAGTACAAATGCACTTACAACATCACCAGTAACAAGTGAATCAATAGTATCAGAACTATCAACTGCTTCCTTTCCTGAGATGATCCCAGTGGAAACTCCACCTAAATCAACTAAAATTTTATTTTTTTGTACAGTAATTACGATCCCATCAACCACTGTACCAGGTTCAGGAATAAATATATCTGGAGAACTTAATAATAGTTCATCCATTGAAATTAAAGCTTTATTAGCCATAAATTAAGGTGGATTTTAAGATTAAATAGTACTTTTGCTTATAAACCTGTCTTTATACCACTAATAAAGTAGATCAAGCCACGATATTTTAACTAAAAAACTGCTTTTTGCAACCCTTTTTTTAGAAATTCAGGACTTAGCTTCTAATTTACAGTAAACTAAATATGTAAAATCCTATTGAAAAAATTAAAAAAAGGATTAAAATTTCGCAAAATTATATATAAATATTTAAAATATGCTCTTTACACCTGAATTTATTATAGCTGTATCTGTATTTGCCATAAGTCTTGTTATCTTCATTTTTGACTGGGTAGACAAAACAATAGTTTCGCTTTCCGGAGCACTTATTTTAATCGTTACAGGAATACTATCTTGGGAAGGTGCCTTAAAATCGATCGATTTTGAAACATTAGCATTACTATTAGGTTTAATGATTACTGTAATTATTGCCCAACATTCAGGGATTTTCTCTTGGCTTAGCACTAAAATTGCCGAAAAAAGTAAAGGTAATCCCTTAATGGTATTTTTACTTTTTACATTGCTTACATTTTTCGCATCTACAATTTTAAATAACGCAACCGTAGTATTGCTAGTAATACCAATAGCAATCGCACTTGCAATTGGGCTAGGACTTAATAGTAAGCTTTTAGTAATAGTACTAGCAATTTTTTCTAATATTGGAGGAACATTGACCTTAATTGGGGATCCACCAAATACCTTAATTGGTGTAAAGGCTGGATTAACCTTTAATGACTTCTTAATTAACTTATCAGCACCAGTATTCGGAATGTCAATTATAGTTATTGGGTATTTATTGTTAACAGACTGGAATTCACTAAAACCAAATAATAAAAATTTAGCTAAAGTATTTTCAACCAATTTAACTATTAAACGAATAAAGT
>CALQZM010000028.1 GCA_943349385.1 Candidatus Peribacteria bacterium | reverse complement strand
TTGATTCGGGAGAGTAGACATAGATACTACCATGTCATCTTTATTCATTCTCATTACATAAACACCTTGAGTTGCTCTACCAAGTGTTGGAATATTTTTAGTGTTTAAACGGATAACTTGTCCGTCTTTAGATAGTAGAATTATATCGTTATCTGTCTCATCTGTCAGAACAATAGCGCCAACTACTTTACCGGTTTTAGCTGTAACTTTAGCAGTTAATACTCCTGTTCCACCTCTATGTTGCGAACGGTAACTTGCAACATCAGAAGATTTGCCAAGGCCATTTTCCATAACGATTAGTAGTTTTGCCGTTGCAGTAGCTTTTTCGCTAATTACATCCATTTCAACTAGTTCATCATCAGGCTTGATTCTTATACCAATTACACCTTGGGCTGATCTGCCCATTGGTCGAACATCAGATTGCGGGAATTTAATAGCTTTCCCAGATTTAGTAACCATTACTACTTCTTCCTTTTCGTCGATTTGTTTTACCCAGTTTAAAGAATCGCCTTCACGCAGTTTTATGGCAATAAGTCCGTTTCTTCTAACATTAGCAAAATCTTCAAAGGCAGTTTTCTTAACAAAACCTTGAGTAGTACCCATAACTAGGAACTTACCTTTTATATCACCTTCTTTAACAATTAAGGCCGAAGTTACTTGTTCGTCACGACCTAGTTGAAGCAAGTTAACAATAGCCTGTCCTTTGGCGATTCTTGATCCTTGCGGGATTTCGAATACTTTAATTTGGTAACATTTACCGAAATTAGTGAAGAACAAAATGCTATCATGGTTATGCGCAAATTTTACCAGTTTTACGTGATCTTCATCTTTAGTAGTAAGCCCAACTACGCCTTTACCACCTCTATGTTGAGTTTTGAAATTATCAGGAGTCATCCGTTTAATATAATTAGCTTCAGTCAAAGTTAAAATCATTGGTTCATTTGGAACTGTATCTAAACTAGAAATTCTTCCAACGCCATGAGGAACAATCTCAGTTCTTCGCTCATCTCCGTATTTATCACGAATCATTGTAAGCTCTTCCTTAATGATATTTAACACTTTTTGTGGATCAGCTAAAATTGATTTTAAATGAGCAATTAATTTTAATAACTCTTTATATTCATCTTCAATTTTCTTTCTTTCAAGTCCGGCTAAAGTTTGAAGTCTCATTTCAAGAATTGCTTTTGCTTGCTCTGCTGTAAGTTTAAACTTTTCGCATAAGGCAGCGTGGGCGATTTCTTTATCGGCCGAAGCACGAATCGTTGCAATAACAGCGTCAATATTGTCGAGCGCAATTTTTAATCCTTCTAGGATATGAGCTCTCGCTTCGGCTTTAGCTAGTTCGAATTGAGTTCTTCTAACTACAACTTCTTTTCGGTGAGCAATAAAATATTCAAGAACTTGCTTAAGATTTAGTAATCTAGGTTGGATCCCATCAACTAATGCAATCATGTTCATATTGAACGAAGTTTGCAATTGAGTCAGTTTATATAATTGTTGTAGGATTTTTTTAGGATACGAATCTTTCTTTAATTCAATAACTACTCGCATACCTTCACGATTGGATTCATCTCTCAAATCTGTAATGTTCATTACCTTTTTATCTCGAACCAATTCGGCAATTTTTGAAACTAAGGTCGCTTTATTAACTTGGTAAGGGATTTCAGTAATAATAATCGTAGCTTTACCTTTTGCATTTTCGGTAATTTCTGCTTTAGCACGCATCACAATCCCGCCACGTCCAGTAGCGTACATAGTTTTAATCGCACTTACATCAAAAATTGTTCCACCGGTCGGAAAGTCAGGCCCTTTAATGAATTCCATTAGTTTATCTAAGTCAGCTTCAGGATCATCACACAAATGAATTACTGCATCAACAAGTTCACGCAAATTATGCGGAGGAATCGAAGTCGCCATCGCAACGGCAATACCATATGATCCATTTAATAATAATTGCGGAACCTTAGCAGGTAAAACTACTGGTTCTTTTTGAGTTCCATCATAGTTGTCTCTAAAGTTAACTGTGTCTTTATCTATATCTTCTAAAAGTTCATCACTAATCGACATTAATTTAGCTTCGGTATATCTCATAGCAGCCGCAGAATCACCGTCGATAGAACCAAAGTTACCTTGACCATTTACTAACTGATATCTCATCGCGAAATCTTGAGCCATACGAACCATAGATTCATATACCGCAGAATCACCATGAGGATGATACTTACCAAGTACTTCCCCGACCACAGTAGCCGATTTTCTAAATTTTGCTGAGGACCTTAAACCTAATTCATTCATCGCAAATAAAATTCTTCGGTGAACCGGTTTCATTCCGTCACGAACATCAGGCAGTGCTCTAGAAACAATTACACTCATGGCGTAATTCAAATAACTTTCTTCCATTTCAGTCGAAATATTTCTGATTACATCGCGTGTTTCTTCTTCGGTATTTGGATTTAGTCCATCGATCTCTGCTTGTTCTGGATTATTATCTTCTGTATTCATTTGATTACATTAATTTTATTCTTTTTCACTTTAGCATATTTCCTTTTTTGACTCAAAACTTAATTTACCTTTAAATAAGTATTTAATATCTATGAAGTTTTGAGGAATTATTGAATACCTCATTATTCCTTCATAACCTAGGGCTTCGCCTATCCAATACCTCCTAATACTTTAAAAACAGCTTATACATTTTCTTCTCTAAACATATCTAATTTGTTCATATTTCACTTCAATTTCTAAGGATTTCATGATACAATACATAGATTAATACAAATAAACCAAATTTAATGTCTGAAAACAACTCAACATTACCAGTAAATACAGTTGCGCCTGCGGCCGATCCTATTAAAGCCCAATTCGAATCTTCCGCTTTAAATAAGGTAAATCCAGCCGGAATTGACGCTAGTTTATCAGAGAAAGAAACAGCCCAAAATCTAGCCCAAATTGAACTTTTGAAAAAGCAGTCTTTAAGTGTTTTAGATAAGATTTTAATGCCTATACAACAATGGTATTCAAAGAAACAACAAAAAAAGTCATCGAATCAAGAAATAAAAAGCAATTCTGTCGATGAAAACAGCGAAAATAAAGCCACTGAGACTAAAAGTCTAACTTTAGATGCCAAACTAGACCAAGCTGAATTTCCACCAAAATTAGCCGATACCGAAAAGAAACAACTACTAGAAGCTGAAAAAATCTACAACGAGGGAGTTATTAAGTTACAAGACTTAATAGCGCCATCATCAATGAAGATTTTGTATAAAGGATTACAGTTATCCGGAATGTTTACCCGAACTTTTTTCGTATATTCTTATCCCCGATACATAAACACTAACTGGTTATCGCCAGTAGTAAATTTTGATGCAACTATGGATATTTCGCATTTCATTTATCCAATCGATTCAGCCGAAATTATGCGAGTATTAAAAACAAAAGTAGCCCAAATGCAAGCCAGTATGCGGATCAACCAAGAAAAAGGCTTAGTGCGTGATCCGCAATTAGAAACTCAGTTAGAAGATGCCGAAAGTTTAAGAACCGAAATTCAACGTGGACAAGAAAAATTCTTTCAATACGGACTTTACTTTACGGTTTACGCCGAAGATGAAGAAAAACTAGAAAAAACAACTAAACAACTAGAAAGTATTCTTGGTGGGCGATTAGTCTTAACAAAAGGTGCAGAATTAAGAGCCGAACAAGGATTCAACTCAACTTTACCACTTTGTTTAGACGAAATAGATGTACATAGAAATATGAATACTTCTCCTCTCAGTTCAACTTTCCCATTTACTTCAAGTGAATTAACAAGCAATACAGGTATTTTGTACGGACTAAACCGGCACAATGACTCTCTAATTATTTTTGATAGGTTCTCCCTAGAAAACGCCAACTCAGTAGTATTTGCCAAATCTGGTGCCGGTAAATCTTACGGCGTAAAACTAGAAATCCTAAGATCCTTAATGTTAGGTACCGATGTAATCGTAATTGACCCAGAAAATGAATATCAAACTTTAGCCGAAACTGTGGGAGGATCCTACATGAAAGTATCCCTAAATGCAGATCGAAGAATTAATCCTTTTGATCTTCCTAAACCGCTTAAAGATGAAACTCTGAAACCAGGCGACTTATTAAGAACTAATATTATCAACCTACATGGTTTAATGAGTTTAATGTTAGGTAAACTTACTCCACTCGAAGAAGGATTGCTAGATAAAGCTCTAAACGACGTTTACGCTCTAAAAGGAATCACTATGGATTTAATAGATCCATCCGATAAAGAGCCTCCAACTATGGAGGACCTACAAAGTGTACTAGAAGGCATTCAAGGTGCCGATAGCTTGGTTCAAAGAATCAGTAAATACACCACAGGTACTTACTCAGGGATTTTCAATAAACCTACCAACATAGATTTAGGGACTGGTTTAATAGTTTTCTCGATCCGAGATCTTGAAGATGCCTTAAGACCAACTGCAATGTACATTATTTTAAACTTTATTTGGAATCGAGTGCGAAGTCAGTTAAAGAAAAGAATCTTAGTTGTAGATGAAGCCTGGACTATGATGCAAAACCCAGATAGCGCTAAGTTTTTATTCGGACTAGTAAAAAGGGCTCGTAAATACTATTTAGGTGTAACTACAATTACACAGGATGTCGAAGATTTCTTGAAATCAGATTACGGCAAACCAATTATCACCAACTCCTCAATGCAGTTTTTGTTAAAACAAGCACCATCTGCCGCTGAAGTTTTAACGCAAATATTCAACCTTACTGAAGGTGAAAAATATTTACTTTTAAACTCTAATGTAGGGCAAGGACTATTCTTTGCCGGTAATAAACACGCTGCAATTCAAGTAATTGCCTCTTACACTGAAGATAAAATTATTACTACCAACCCAGAACAAATCTTAAATAAATAGCCGTTCGCTATTTATTTAGACAAAATAGAAATAGCTTTGTTTAGTACAGGATCATTTTCATATTTTTTATCTGTATCGGTGATCGAAACATAATATTCAGGCGAAATACCAATGCCGTTTATATCTTTTCCACTTGGAGTTAACCAGTGAGCAACAGTCATTTTAAGTGCCGAATTATCTGAATATGTAATAAGTTCTTGAACCGATCCTTTTCCATACGACTTTTCGCCAATCAACACTGCTCCCGCTTGCTCATCTAATGCTGCTGCTAAAATTTCAGAAGCTGAGGCAGATCCTTTATTAATTAACACTGCAGTACGTAGTGATTTTAAAGCTGGAGTATCGGTTGAGTAATCCTGCTTACTTTCGCCATTTGCGTATTTTACGGTAGCAATTAATTTATTTTTATCAATAAAGTTTTTAGCAATATCAACAGCTGAATTTAAATACCCGCCTGGATTATTTCGAAGATCAAATATAACTGCTTTTACAGATTTTTCTTTAAACTGATCAGCGTAAGTTTGAAAGGTATCTTCAACTCCTAGCCCAAAGTTTCTTATTGTTACGATTGCAATATTATTAGAAGTTATTTGCACGGTTAAATTTGCCACATCGATTGAATCCCGCACCACTTTTAGGTCAAAAATTTTGCCATTACGGTCAATTGTAAGGATTACCGAAGTTCCAGACTTGCCTTTAATTTTCAATACCGCTTCAGACAAGCTCAATCCGCTAGTAGATTCTCCGTTAATTTTTGAAATTATATCTCCAGCTTGAATTCCAGCTTTCAAAGCAGGGGAGTCAGGTAAAGGCGATACCACTTTTAGTTTATTATTCTCAATATTCATAGAAGCACCAATACCTTCTACGTTATTATTTAAACTATCTTTAAATGCTTTTTGAACTTCTGGGATTTGAAACGATGTGTGTGGATCATCTAGCCCTTCAACCATTGCTTCAATTGCATCATAAATTAATTTCTCTTTATCTACCGACAATTTATTGTAGTAGTCTAAGTTTATTCTTTTATAAACATCTTCAAAAATTTTCATTTTATTAGAAGATTTTACTTTTTGTTCAACAGGATCTTTACTCTTTACTTTAAATTTCGGAAGTTTAATTTCTGAATTTCCAATATTGGATTGAACTAGATGTAAATTATATACTAAATTAATTAATTCATTTTTGGTGATTTTAGCAAACAAATCAACTGAGCCACTCTTAGTTTCAATTAAACCTAAATTGTACCCCCGTTCAATTAGGGGAGCATATATATAAGTCTCGCTGTAATTAGTAATTTTATTCTTATAAACTTCTGGGTTCGACAAAAATTTAGCAGGATTCAAACCGTAAAATTTCAAACTCAAATCTAACGCTTGTTTTACAGAAATATTATCATTAAATCCAAAGTATGGCGCAGCTGGGTTATAGTAAACTAATCCCGTAACTCTTGCTTTTTCGGCATAACCCTCGAATTCGCCAGGAACATCTAAGAATTTAAAATCCGAATTTACATTCAATGTACTATCTATTCCAGCTGAATTTACTAACAATTGAATTAATTCTGATTTTGTAGCTAGGGAATCTAAATCAGAGTTAGCAATATTTTCTAAACCAATTTCCGATGCAAAATTAATTGCAGCATCAGAATTTTCAGTTTTAACAAAAGCGGCAGCCTGCAGAGGCATTATGCTTGTAAATATTAGTAGAAAGGCGATGTGTTTTAAAAAATTCATATAATTTACAGTGAATAAATATTAATAATATAATAGTCTATCGTAGTCTTTGTGTCGAGGGGCACAACAGCATGGCGACCCCTTTATACTCCTGGTAATTGCGGTGTATATAATTTTTTAGTTTTGTGGTGTAAAATTTATATTTAAGATCTAACTTTGCCGAAAACTTTTCAAACTCAATGGACTGTTTTTAAGAAATCTCGTGACTACTTCCGTCAACGGAGGAATCCATATTTTATGTTCAATAATCTTTAACCATTAGTTCTAAACTAGCTTGGGACATTGTTTGTATTTTAGTTTCACACCAGTGTCAATTTAAACTAAACGCCAAATATCCCGTACAATATCAAAGAACTAGAGCGCAAACTTTTTAAGACAACTTATAAGAAGGTTTAAAACCTATAAAAAACACTATTTACCCTCGAATAAAGCAGCTAAATATGATATAATAATTAGATTATTTAGCTTAAATTGTGAAAGAAACTGCCTTAAAACTAATAAAATTTTGGCTTAACCATAAAAAAGGGCTTTTGTCAGGGTTGTTTTCCGTATTTCTGGTGTCAATTTCGCTTGCAGTAGAGGCCAATGTTTCTGATTTTAAATTAGTTCAGTCAAAGGTTAGTTTATTTGAAAATTACGAAAAAGTTAACCAGGTAGAAATCGAACCCGCTTTCGCCTCAAAACCTTACATTAAATACGATTTCGACGAGGCCTACCAAGATTTTGACTTAAACAATAATAAAGCCCCAAAATATATAAAAACCGAACAGGATCCTGCGACCCTTAAATTTTTAAATAGCGCCTATTTAGCAATAGCGCCCGAATCGGAATTAAGAACTTTAGTTTTTACCAAAAATAAGTTTCACGCTGAAATCCAATCCGGAAAAGTAATTCTAAATAATTTAACTGAAACTTCACCAATTACTTTACAGGTTTCAAATGTATTAGTTCAGCCCAATATGAATTCTGTAATTTTAGTATCTTATATCGATTCCAATTTAAAAGTCGAAGTTCTTAAAGGTAATGCAGTCACTACAGTATATGACGAAGATGGAATACAGTTAAGAAAAATTAATTTAGCGACTTCGAATAGAATCTCAACTTTTGACTCATTTGCAGCCGAAGGTGACATTCAAATTGAAAAACCAATTGAGCCCGACGACTTTTACCTCAACACTATTGAGAATAATTTAATTCCTACCGATACTGATCAAATCGCAATTTCTGAAGTATTTAATTTAACCTATAAAGGTAGAAACATTACTCCAAGTAAAATTAACTCGATTTCACGGCTTACTTCAAAATTCAGTTTTAATCAAAATTTGAAGAATTATAATTCAATGTATCCATTCTTTGCTGAAATTAACGAGATTATTCCATACTCAAACTCAAATCAAGCAGCACCTACTGATTCTAAAAATCTAACTAGCCAACAGGTAAATCTACTAATTCAAACCTACTTAGATTTATCAAAAGAAAATCCAGATGCCGTAAAACCTTTTAAAAATATAATCGAAACTAAAGGATTATTTATATTGGCTTTAGGTCCAGACAGTCCTCTTTATCCTTTAAAAGAAAAATTTATTAGTATCTTTAAACTTGGTACTGATTACCAAATGGTAGCTTCGCATTTAGAAGATTTATATACTCTTTATAATGATAACGATTTTTTAATTATCGACAAAATTCTTTCTGAGCTCGAAGTTTTAGTTAAAGAGCTATCTGTAGAAGAGGCAAAATCTGCCATAATAATAGTCGATAATATTTTAGACATTACCCCCAAAGCAAATTCCGAAGAAATGTATGATTTTAGAAATTTGTTTGCTGAAAAATTATCGAATCCATTAGACCGAACTTTATTCAGAATTAAAACAATTCAACATCTAGAAAGACTAGAATCTATGATTGCTTCAAATTCCATTACTACCTCTCAAATTAAAAAATCCGTACAAATATTAATTAAGACTTTAGATTTGCAATCACAAACGGAATATCAGAAATTTTTAAATAATTTAGAATAGTCTTTATTTTAAATTGAACTTTCGGTAGAATCAAGAAAGAAATTATTTAGAAGTTCAATTATTATGACAGATGAAAAAGAAATAAAACCATCAAATACAAGTGCAGTAACCAGTTCTGATTATTCCGCAAAAAATATTACGGTTCTTGAAGGGCTAGCCGCTGTTAGAAAACGGCCAGGGATGTATATTGGAACTACCGATGTAGCCGGTTTACACCATTTAGTATGGGAAATCGTCGATAACTCAATCGATGAAGCCTTAGCCGGACATTGTAATCTCGTAGAAGTGATATTAAAGAAGGAAGGCAGCGTCTCAGTTGAAGATAACGGACGGGGGATTCCTGTTGATACTGTTGCTAAAACTGGAAAGTCGGCCCTAGAAACTGTATTAACTGTATTACATGCAGGTGGTAAGTTTGGTGACGGTGGATACAAAGTTTCTGGTGGTTTGCACGGGGTAGGTAGTTCAGTAGTAAATGCTTTATCTACAACTTTAATCGCTGAAGTAAAACGAGATGGTAAACTTTACCGTCAAGAATTTGCTCGTGGAGCCGTAATGACTCAAGTCGAAGTAGTAGGTGAATCCAAGTCGAATGGTACAAAAATTACCTTTATGCCTGACACCGAAATTTTTGAAGCAATAGAATTCAATTTTGATACAATTGTAAACAGGTTAAGACAACAAGCCTACTTGACTAAAGGTGTAACAATTTCGATCCTCGAAGAATCTACAGGACGAAGAGCAAAATTCTATTTTGAAGGCGGTCTTAAATCATACATTTTACACTTAAATAAAGATAAAGAAGCAGTTTCTAAAGTATTTTATGCTGAAAAAGATGTTCCAGAAGGTTCAATAGAGATAGCAGTTCAATATACTGATAGTTTCCAAGAGCATGTCTTTACTTTCGCGAACAATATCAATACGCCCGAAGGTGGTATGCACTTAACTGGATTTAGAGCGGCTTTAACTAGAACAATCAATGTATACGCTAGAGACAAAGGGCTAATAAAAGAAAAAGAAGATAACCTGTCTGCCGAAGATGTGCGTGAAGGGTTATCGGCAGTTATTTCAGTTAAATTAGCCAATCCTCAATTTGAAGGTCAAACAAAAGCTAAATTAGGTAATCCAGAAATGCGAACTGCCGTAGAAAGTGCTTTTGCCGAGGAATTTGGATATTTCTTAGAAGAAAATCCTACGGATGCTAAATCGATTATTGGTAAATGTAACTTAGCCGCTAGAGCCAGATTAGCTGCTCGTGCAGCCCGTGACTCAGTAATTAGAAAAGGTGCCCTTGAAGGTATGACTTTACCAGGTAAATTAGCTGATTGCTCAAGTAAAAGTCCTGCTGACTCAGAATTATTCATAGTTGAGGGTGACTCCGCTGGTGGTTCTGCTAAACAAGGTAGAAATAGAGAAATCCAAGCCGTATTACCATTAAAAGGTAAAATTTTGAACGTTGAACAATCTAGATTAGATAAAATTATTAATAACGAAGAAATCCGAGCCGTAATTACGGCTTTAGGTGTTGGAATTGGGGAAACATTCGATTTATCTCGATTGAGATATCACAAAATTGTAATTATGACGGATGCCGATGTTGATGGTGCTCATATTACAACTCTCTTACTTACCTTATATTTTAGGTATTTTAGAGAATTAATCGAAAAAGGACATTTATACATTGCCCAGCCACCTTTATACAAAATCAGTTTTAGTGGAAAATCTTTCTATGCTTATAGCGACGAAGAAAAAGAAGAGTTAATTAAACGTGAATTTAAAGAAGACGCTAAAGTAAACATTCAACGGTACAAAGGTCTTGGGGAAATGAATCCTACTCAATTATGGGAAACTACTATGGATCCAACGACT
>CALQZM010000027.1 GCA_943349385.1 Candidatus Peribacteria bacterium | reverse complement strand
CTCCATAAACTTCAATTTGTTCGCCTTCAGTTTTAATATCATCAGCACCAAGTTCAATAATTTCTAGTTCAGCATCTTCTAAACTTTGACCTAGTTTTGGATCAACTAAAAAATAGCTTTTCTTTTCAAACTGATATCCTACTGATCCGGCTTCACCAAGGTTGCCACCATTCTTTGTCATGATTGCTCTTATATTAGCCACAGAACGATTGCGATTGTCGGTAACGGCTAAGATCATCATTGCTACTCCATTAGGCCCATAGCCCTCGTATGCGATCTCTTGTAATAGGTTTGCTTCTTCGCCACCGCCAGCTCCTTTTTTAACTGCTCTATCAATATTATCATTCGGAACATTATCGGCTTTCGCCGAGTCGATAGCTGCGCGTAAAGACGGATTAGTAACTGGGTCGGCGCCGCCTTTGGCGGCGATAGTAATTAGTCTAGCGTGCTTGGTAAAGATTTTGCCTCTTGCTTTATCGTTTGCACCTTTTTTATGTTTAATTGAGTGCCATTTGGAATGTCCTGACATAATTTAAAGTTAATACCTTACTACTATTCTACCTTAAAATTTATTTATCTTCCAAGTTTTTCAGCAGTCTCTCTTTTTTCTAGCATGGCAACCGGATCAATAATCCACCCAGATCTAACATTAGGTGAGCCTGCTAGTAATTTTCTTAGTCTTAGTAATTCTTTAGCTGATAATTTTGTATCGGTTGCAATTTGAGTTATTCCAAGGGTAGTGGATTCACCTTTGTGAGCTACCTTAAAATCTTTTTGATATTGCATTGTTGAATTAATGCCTCGAGCACCCAATTTATTTAAAATTCCTAAACTTGTTCTAAATCAGTAATAATTCGATCGTCGGCTCCTTCAAAAACAATAGCTTCACGTCTATCGGTGTAAAGCCAAATATTTGGTTTAAATGGGGTCATAATTTTATTTTTTACATGGGCAAACGACCAAATTCTATCACTAAATTATTATCTTTCAAGATAGATTGCAACGACTGGTTTGACCAACTGTAATTAAAGTTATAAAACCATAAAAATAATATTTAAATTTTCTCTTGACGGTGCTTTGATACTCACCTATATTACTAGTGAGCATAACTTCACCCCTTAGCCTTATGAAAATTACTCCAAAACAAGAGAGAGTTTTAAAATTTATAGAAAATTACCAGTTGGGTAATGGTAAATCACCCACTATAAAAGAAATCAGAATCTATTTAAAAGTTGCATCTGATAACAGTGTTTTAAAGCATTTGATTGCTTTACATAAAAAAGGATTTATTCAAAAAGACGATACGCCTCGAGGTATTAAACTTTTAGAAAAAGTTAAGCAAAAATTGCAAACCGAAACTATAAGTTTACCGGTAATGGGTTTTATTCCAGCAGGTGGTGCTGTTGCTACTGAAGAGTATGTAGATGATTGGGTTTTGTTTGATAAAGCTAAAGTACTACATCCTAAAGATACTTTCTTATTAAAAGTTACCGGTAACAGTATGATTGACGCTGGAATCTACGAAGGCGATTTAATAATTGCTGATGCTAAAAAAGAGGCCCGAGTAGGTGATATCGTGGTTGGTTTAGTCGATAATGAAAATACGGTAAAAAGGTTAGTAAGAAAAGATGGTCAGTATTACTTACAAGCTGAAAATCCAGAGTACGAAGATATTTACCCAATAAGTAAACTTGAGGTTCAAGGTGTAGTAACAGGATTAATTAGAACCTATAAATAAAATAATAAATTTTTAACTCAAAATACCATGCTACTATATTTTATTCTCGATTCGCAAAAAAACTGTGATCCAAAAAGATTCAAGCGATCAACTAATTTCAAGATGAAAAGGTTTGCAATTAGTCGATAGATTTCTTAAGTTCATATAGTTTTTGCAAGGCTTCTAGAGGAGTTAGCTGATTTACATCAATCTTATCTAATTCTTCTTTAAGCTGGAGTCCAAGGTGTGTTCTGTCTTCAAAAACTAAACTTGGTTGCACAATTATTGTACTAGCTTCAATATTCAAGAAATGCGCGCCCTCATCTCAGAAATGGAACAAATCTACGATAAACAATACTCCTGCCCACACGGCCGGCCTACAATCATCGAAATTAGCTTTAATGATCTAGAAAAACAGTTTAAAAGAAAGTAAATTTAACTTGCAAAAAGGCCTAAAAAAGCTATAATCACCCCGCTTTCTGCTCTTTTTAAGACTAAAAGAGCTAAATAATTATCATGTAACCACAGAGAGCTATGGCTAAAAAAGCGCCAATCGTAAAAAAAGTAAAAGAAAGTAAGACCAATTCGGTCCTTACTGCAGCAGAAAAACAAGAAGTTGATTCTGCCATTAAATATGAACTTATGTTCATTCTTTCTCCAATGTTAACAGAAGAGAAAAGAAAAAAAGTAGTTGCAGAGCTAGTTGCTTTAATCGAGTCTAAAGATGGAAACATTTTCCACGTTGATGACTGGGGTAAAAGATATCTGGCTTACAAAATTCGAAAATTCGAAGAGGGTTATTATATGGTTTATTATTTCACCATTACAAATTCGCAGTATATTAAAGAGCTTGACGAGCATTTAAGATTAGAACAATCAATTTTAAGACATCTATTCATGAAACGAGAAGATAGTTACGAAATTAGAGATTTCTTTGCTGAAGCAGCTGAACTTGAAAGAAAAAAAGCTGAAGAAGCAGCCGCAGGCGAAAAAGCGAAAGCTGAAGCCGACGCAATCAGAAAAGCTAATGTTTCAACAAAAGTTGCTGCAGCTCCGTCTGCCTCAGATAGCGAAGTATAATATCCTCTAATTAATCAAAAAATGGCTAAAAGAATTGAAGTAAACACCTTACAAATCGACTATAAAAACATTAAGTTTTTAAAACAATTTATATCAAGATATGGTAAAATCATATCAAGACAATACACAAAAGTAAGTTTGAAAGATCAAAAGAAAATTTCTCGAGCAATCAAAAATGCTAGATACATGGCCTTGGTACCTTACGTAAGATAAAAAATACCAGATTTTCAAAACTTACCCGAGCTAAAACACACATAAAGATTCCGTAAAGAGAATCTCTCTAAATACAGCAAATTACCCCCTCGCTTAATTGTAGTTAGGGGGTTTTTGTGTTAAAATAATTAGATTAATTTAAAGCCAATTCGAACCATGAGTATAATTAAAGATATTAAAACGGCTTTCAGTAACGAAGCTAAATTGGTGAATAGTTTGTCTAGTACTGAGCGACAACAGTTTGAAGCACCGTTGTTGGCTTTTAAATCGACTTCTTTTGTGAAATATAATAAAAATAAAAGCTGGTACATAGTTTTGGGTTTTATTGTTACAGCCTTAGTAGTACTTGGAATTCTAAACGGATCTTCGACTTTTCCGATTGCAGTACTAGTATTTACCCTTGTTTATTTATATGTAAATCAAGAGGATCCAGCCGATATTGATTTTGCCGTAAGTAAAACTGGCATTCAGGTAGGAACTAGATTTTATGCCTTTACAGACTTAAGAACTTTTTGGATTGAATATGATCCTCCTTATTACCAAGCCATCCATTTTGTTCATAAAAATAAATACAAAGAAGAAATTACAGTTCAGTTCCATGGTGTCAATCCCGCAAATATTAGAGAAGTCTTGGTGAATTTTTTACCAGAATGGGAAGAACGCCAAAAAACTTTAGCAGAAAAATTAACACGATTATTCGGATTATAAAATTATGGTAGATCAATATTACGCAAATTTAGACCGACCAGGAGTCCTCAATGAGGATTTAGATGCTCATATTGCAGATAATATTCTCAATAAGGCTCAAGATATTGGAGCGTATGTACCTAATGAGCTTAAAAATGATTTAATTTATTTGCTAGAAAATGCAGTTCGTGACTTACATACAGAGTTTACACCAATAGTAACTCAAGAAATGTCGGCAACTAGGCTTGAATTAATAAATGGCACGGACTATACAATCGAAGATTATAATAACGAAATTGCGACCGAAGTTGAACGAAGAATTTCAAATCTAGAATATGTAATGGCAAGAGCGATTCTAAATATTGCAAAACAAAGCTCGCCAGTGATCGATAGAACGGGTGATCAAAGATTTTCACTTACTCAAAGAAGTATGGTTGATGTTCAAACAATGCTATTTGGATTTTCTTATACCATGGCAAATCCATTAGATGAATCTTTGAATGATTTATTGTTTTCATCAGAAGGACTCGAGAACTTAGAACCTGAAACCTTAACTAGAATTTACGATTCGATTAGTCAAAATGGTGACTCGATTATTGAGGCTATTCAGTTAATTGCACAAGCAACAATAGACCAAGTTCATTCTGATATTCCAGATAATCTAAAAGGCAGTGTTCAACTATTAACTATTCTAAAAATATTAGCACCAGAACAACAAGAAGCTTTGGTTAGTCATATTTTAAATAACTACGCAGCTAATCCAGAAAGATCTCAAGAAGCCCTTGTAATGTTAACTCAAAATAATTTTGTCTCAGGAGCGATGGTATCGTCTTTAATTGATGCACAAGTTACTAAGCTTTATGATCAACCACTTAATGCCACCGAACTCACTACTAGAATTGCAAGATTAGAATCCTTAAAAACATTCTTAAATGAACCAAATCCACAGTACCAAGCAGCTTTAACTCAAGGACTGCAAGATGCTATAGTTTCACTTGGAATCGCAACTCATGATGGCGGTAACCCAGCCTTAAGTGGCAAAAGTTGGCTAGAATTCATAGGATTTTACGCCTCAGTTATATCAGGAATTTTAGGTGGAGCAGTTTGTATAGGCAGTGGAGCTGGAACTCAAGCCTTACTACAATATTTACCGAATGTAATTGTTGCAAAAAGTGCCTACGAAGGTATGCAAGGAAATGGGTATATAGATTGGGTATCTAGACTAGCTAATGGATTCAACCTTAGCCGTGACGAAAGAGAAGCTCGTGATGTATCAGAGTGGAGAGATTTAGCTTTTAGAGAAACTTTAACCGGTAATCTAGAGCAAACTAAATTTTTTGCATCTAACACAGTTACTAACTTGTTGGCGCAATCAATTAATTTAGGCGAAGATGAACCTAGTTTTAATTTTGACCAGTTTGAAACAAGACTACAAAACACCCCAGCTTTGTATCGACATTATCAAGATAATTTAAAAACTCAATACTCAGGAAATTTAGATGGATTAAGGTCTAAGCTGACTACAGTAGCTTTTACTTTTCACTATTTAAATGTTGAAGATCACGCTTCATATATCCAAAACGTAGCTCAATATCGGAATTTTACTGCAGAAAATATTCCAAACTTAGGATAACATGTTACAACAATTTACTACTACATTTTGGCAAACACTTAAAGAGGATTTGGTAACAAATCCAAACAGTGTCTATGCGCAAGAAATTAAATTTTTAAATTATGGGCAAGAGGTATCTGACTTTGCTGTAGATTCATTATTAGAAAATTTTGCATTCAAAACTCAATTTAACCTAGAATATGATTTTAATTCTGATCCAGATAGAATAAAACTTTATTTAAAAAAATTTCCATATTTTGAAGCTAAAAATTTTAGTAAAACTAAATCAAAATTTTTACTAGAAGATTTATTTTTTAGATACAATCAACAAACTCTAACTGAATTTAATCAGACAAATCCGTTAAGTCCTGTAGCTGCAATGAAGCCAACTAGTTCTACTACGCCGTTTATTTCGCCTACTAATTTTCAAACTGAAATTCCAGATTTAAATTTACCAAACTTTAATTCACAAGTTGGCCAAACCGAAATTGAATCAGAAACTGACCAACAACCTAACCTAACTGAACAAACGCAAAACTCCGAAGATACGTTATCGACAACAGAATTAGACAGAACTAGTCAGACTCAAAACCTTAAAGACGACATAGAAATTAACTTTAGAAATGAATCTAATTTTGATCTGCAAATCCCAATCGAAGATTCACAAACTCAGCAAAACTCAAATACAAATGCTGCCAACTCGATTCAATCAGCTAAACTCAGGTTGCAAGTTCAACAACAAGAAAGACAAAGAAAACTACAAGTTCAACAAATTATTAATCAACAACAATTACAACAACAATTAGCTAATAGAGAACGCAACCTGAAAGTCCAGCAACAACAAAAACAAAAATCACAAACTAAACAAAAAAATAATCCAACTAAAAAAATCTTGCTTGCAGCAGGGGGAGTCACAGCAGCTACTGGAAGCTCAGTATTTGGTATAACTTTATTCTTTACATAATTATAAGCCATGACTAAAATTTTTCAAATTATCGCAGTAAGCTGTTTTGCAGCACTAGTCTGGATTGAACCAACTTTCGCCCAAACAACAGGAGAACAAGCGTCTCAAACTATGCAAGAAACTTTAGCTACTCTACAAGGATTACTTGGGGTTTTATTAGCATTTTTAAATGTCTTAATTTGGCCATTACTTTCAATGATTGGCGGACTTATGAGTAACGACTTAATTTTTGGTCCACAAGTAGAGGATAGATTGTTACTCATTTGGGGCCAACTTCGGAATTTAGTAAATTTAATTTTCGTATTAGCACTAGTAGCAATGGCTATTTACAACGTAATCGGCCCCGGTGAAGAAAGTAATTATACTATCAAAAAAATACTCCCTAAATTTATTATTGCCCTTGTAGTAATTAATTTTACCTTTGTCGGGGCAAAGGTGGTTTTGTCGGCAGTAAATGTTTTAACCACAGCCGTTTACGCTTTACCAAACTCAGTCGAAGCCGGATTTGCCAGTGTTTCTTCAGATCAGTTAGCCAGTGTAAATTGCCCAAATATAATACAAACCTATCCAGAGAACGGAATTTGTGAAGATTCAAGTAGTTTTACACCTGAAGCTAAAAGCTTTTTTACTTCATTTAGTGGCGATAATGTTGCTTATTTAATGGCAATGAATTTATCGAGTATATCAGATTATTTACAGGTAAGTGCCTTAGTACTTGAGGAACCAAGTATTCAGAATGTAACTGTAAACATAGTGATTTCAATCGTAATGTACTTAATGAATGTTATAGCCTTTATAGTTTTATTTTTTGTGCTACTAGCTCGGATTGTAGTGCTCTGGTTTGTAATCGCAGTTTCGCCAATTGTGGGGATTCAGATCGTGTTTCCAGAAGCATTAGCCAGTGTTGGGGGCGATGCACTAAATTTACAAGATTTATTCGTTAAACATGCCATAGCCCCTTTAATTATAGGGCTTGGTTTAACAGTAGGTTATTTAATGTTAGACGCTTATTATCAAACAAGTGCACCTTCTTTAGGTTCAAGTTTGCAATTAGGCGCTGATTTCGCCAATGCCTTCTCAGCTGGATCAAGTGGTCTACAACAAATCTTAGTAGGATTCGCTGCAGTTGCCGTTATTTGGATTGTTACTTTTGCCGCTGCTGATAACACAATGGCCAGTATAGTAACTTCTACTATCAAGAGTTCACTTGGTCAATTAGGTAGTCAAGTTGCTAAATTCCCTTTGTATGCCCAATGGATTCCAATTCCAGCCGGAATTGATAAAGATGGAAGTGGTACTGCATCATTAATGAATATTTTAAATTCACCAGGCCAACGATTACAAGATATTGAGAATAGTGGAAGGCAAGGACTCGGTGCTCCTACAACAAATAATCCACGGATACCTGAATACCGAAATTATTTAAGAGGATCTCAAACAGATAATCAAAGTTTCAATATAGCTGCATTAAGAACATTGCAAAATGATACCGAAACTCAGCGTGAAGTAACTGCATCTAGATTCAACACTATAGTACAAGCAGGAGTTAGAGACGGCAGTTTAAACTCTACTGGAGCTAACAACGCAAGGACCATTTTAAATGAAATTGTAACTGCATCAGGATTAGGGGAAAACGCCAGTTTTGCAGCCATAATGAAAACTCCTGAATTTACCGCTAGAAGTAATGATTTCTTTAATGCATTAAATAATAGCGGGAGCACTGCTACCGATATGTCTCAAACCAATCTTTCTGCATTAGAAGGTTTCTCACCACCAGCAACAGGAACTACAGGTGGAGCAGGAGCAGGTGGAGCAGGAGCAGGAGGAGCAGGAGCAGGGACACCACCAGCAGCACCAACACCAACACCACCAGCACCAACACCAACACCACCACCACCACCAGCAACACCAACACCATAGTCAGCTGAACCACACCCACTTGTAATATAAATAAAATCTGTTATAATCCACTCGTCAAAATACTTTATGTTTAAAGAAAAACGACTCACATATTTCGCCCAAAACGACGATTCTACGCCAAAAGCGGAAGGTACGCCTAGTCCAACAGTTCCATCTGATAGTGAGAAATCCAACAAAGAAAAAGAGGACACAGATTTTAATACTAAAATCGCCGATTTAAGGACTCGTAATGAGCAGTCAAACAATGACAGTATTACTAAAGAGTATGCTGTAAAAGCATTAGCGACTAGACAAAAAGAGGCAGTGGTACTCGTTGAATCTTTACTTAAGGGGTCTTCAAGCCAAGGTGAATTTATCGAAAAAATAACTGCCTTTCAAGATAAACAAAACAAAGTTAAGGCTAAAAGTTTACCTACAATTACAGATGCAATTTCAAAACGGGCTAATAAAGTTGGTAAGTTAAAAAATCGTACTCCCGAAGAAAAGAAAATGGCTAAAGAATTTGGTAGTCAGATTAGTAGTTTAGAAAAAATTAACAAAACAGATAAGCTTTTGCAGTCCGAAGTCGAAGCCTTACTTTCAGAAGCGCAAAAAGCCGAAAAAATTACGCCTCAAGATGTAAAAAGAATTGGTGATTTAGATCCTGCTAACGAAAAATTTGAAGAACTATTAAATGCTTACCTAGGCAATGATTTGAAAAAAGATAAAAAGTTAGTTTCCCAGTTAAAAGTAAAAAAAGCTAAACAGTTAGAAAACTCCGCCAAATTTGATTCAATCCTAAATGGAGCAACTAATATTTTAGAAAAACAGATAGATACTTTACAAGATGGCAAAAAAGAATATGCCGAAAAAAGATATATTCGTCGATTAACAGGGATTTACCCTAACGAAGGTACTTTACTTGAATTTAATTCGGTTGATGCTAATCTACAAAAAATCACGCGTACTACTGAAATTCAAAAAGTAGAATTCGTTGCACCTAATAAAGACTTATTAGAAGAAATTGATAATGGTGAAATTGATAGAGAAGATGCTTATTTAGATGAACTTTCTAGTGATAAAGAGATTCAAATTACTGTTACAACCTATACTGACGGCAGTCCAGAAGAACTGGTTATGAGCCGAAAACAATTTATTGAATGGGTGAATACCAGCGAGGTTACTGAAGTTACAGATTCAATTGCAGACCTTAATAAAAAAATCGATTTTGCAGATTACATGCAAGAGCTAAAAGTTGGTACTGAAATTGAGTATCAAAAAAATGATACCAATGGAATGCAGTCAGTTAAAGTAATTGAAATTGACGAAGTAAATCGCAAAATTAAGTTAGATGCTCCGGTTGTAATAATGAATCGTGAGTATAAAGAAACTCCTAATCGAGTGAAGTCTGAATTAACTTTTGGAGAATTTGCTAAATGGTTTAATCGAAATAAAGCTTCCGAAAAAATTGAAATGCCTCGACTACGAGAAATTTTAAACAGGATGCCCTTAGTATTTAAAACTAGGTATCCAAATATGGATCCTAGAATTTGGCAGTTTAATGAAACGCCAATTAAGGTTGAACCAGGCGAAGAACTAATCATGGCAAGTAATACAGTATTTAAAATTGACGAAGTTTCAGATACAGATATTAAATTATCAAATGGTAGATCTTACACTCCGGGGCAATTTTTAAGATATGTTAAAGACAACGAAATTGAGCGTAAAAACAAATTTCAGCCTACCGATCAAGTTAAAGATAAAATCGAAGATGCCTTAGCTAAAAGCGAAGATGCATTGCCTCCAGAAGTTAAAGAGTCAAATGAAATTGTAGCAACTGGCGAAGAAGATATTAGCAGGTCTATGATCGAAGATGTATGGGCCAATATTAACTTTTTATCGATCAATGATCTTATAAAAATGTGGGAAACCATAACTGATTATTTAAAACGAAATATTGAACGTAATAGTAAACGTCGAGCTGCAAATACAGGTAAAAAGTTACCAGGTAGACTTGGTCTGGAGTTCCAAAATTTGGCCCAAACTTCAGAAAATGAAATGGTGAACAAATTTAAAGAAGATCTTGAACAACAAGGTGTCGATGATATTAGAAACGCTATGATTGGCGCTAAAGGAAATACCGATCTAGTTAAAGCCTGTATTATGTTACTTTGTAGTAAAGGATCGTTTGACTGGGAAGATCCAAAAATGTGGGTTGCTTTAAATCAGGCTTTTTATGTTGCTACTAATGGTAGTTCCGACTATGAAAATTTTAAAATTAATGTAAGCGGTGGTTATAGTGCACAAAATGAAAAGCCAGTTGAAGCCATGAAAAGAGTTATGGATCTAATCTGGGGTAAACCGGGTGGTAAAGACTGGTTTAATGAAAATAAAGGAGCCTATGACAGCGAAATGAATAAAGCCAAAACCGAAGCTGTAGATTTT
>CALQZM010000026.1 GCA_943349385.1 Candidatus Peribacteria bacterium | reverse complement strand
TTGGAGTTTTTGCCAATGGCGGTTACCGAGTTGATGTGAATCCTATTTTAAAAGTTCAAGATAAAGACGGTAAAATACTTGAAGACTATACGAAAACTGTTCCTAAAAAGTTACAAGTTTTAGATCCGCAAGTGGCTTACTTAATGAACGATGTTTTGTCTGATAAAAGCGTGAATTTAGGTGGATCGTTAAATTTAGCTGATGGTAGAAAAGCTGGAATTAAAACTGGAACAAGTACGAAAAGAATAGGCGAAATTGTGTATCCTACTAATCTTTGGGCAGTTGGATATACGCCTCAACTAGTAACCGCCGTATGGTCTGGCAATTCAGACGGTACGCAAACAGAGTTAAGTGCAGATGGATACAATGCTTCGGTTCCGACTTGGAATAAGTTTATGAGTTTTGCCTTAAAAGATAAACCGAAGAGTGATTTTGAAAAACCAAAAGGAATCAAGTCAGTGCAAATAAGTAAATTGTCAGGGAAGCTACCAAGTAAGAGTACTCCTGAAAACATGGTAACAACTGATATTTTTGCTAGTTTTTCTGTGCCTACCGAAGTTGATAATTCATTTTATTTGACTCAAATTGATACTAGAAACAATAAAAAGCCAAATGCATTTTGTCCTACTGATTTTGTAAAAGAGGTCACTTTCTATAATCCAAAATCAGAAATTCCGGATTTTTTGAACTGGCAATCAGAAATAATTAGCTGGTTTAACGGCTTAGCGCCAGAAAAAGTTTCTGAATTAAATTTAGGAAATGAAGTTAGAGTGGGGTCTCCGCTGGAAGAAGAAAGTGAATTATGTCGTGCTGATTTTGCTGATAATTTACAAGAAGTAATTATTCTAGATTACATGCAAAATGATGTTGTTCCAAAAGGATTATTTAGAATTAGTGCAAACGCTGAAGCTGAAGCTGGAATTGAAAAAGTGGAATTCTTTTTGGATGATGAAATGAAAGTAGCTGATACTTCATCCCCATTTGAAGCAGAACTAAGAGTTCCGGTTGGATTTAATTTAGGGCAAAAATTCAAAGTGCGGGCCAAAGTAATAGATAAAAATGGCTACTCTAAAAATGATGAATTAGAATTGGTTACTGGCGAAAGAGCCGAAGCTGAAGAGCCAGTGATTGTAGAAGAATAAGTCGTCGTCCATTAGAATAAACTGAATTTTTCAATTAAATAATCTAGATTGCTCGGGTTTATTCCAGCAAAATTTATTCTAGCATTATTTGGTAAATAGATTGAATGTTTTCGTAGCAATTGAATTTGCTCAGGCGTGAATGGAAGGATCCCAAACATACCGCTACAAGATTTTAAATAATCAAACTGTGAGGGGAGCATGTTTAGCAAACTTAATTTTCTGTCATTTATAGTTTCTTTTACTTGAGTGACTTCTTGCTCCCATCCACTGAGATGGTTAGTTAGGATGTTTAACATTATTTCTTGACCTAAACCAGGAGCCATAGAAACCGACTCTCTGGCGACTTGTTGCAATTGTGATTCAACTGACTGCTTGTTGGTAGTTTTAACGAATAGAGCGCCTGTTCTGTGCTCATAAAGCGAAGCGTTCTTAGAATAAGAGAATGCAACTGCGAAATTATCTATTTGGGAAAATAGTTCAGTTAAATATTTTTGTTCGTTTTTGAAAGTATCACCAAAACCAAAATAAGCGGAGTCCATTAAAACTTTGATTTGCTTTTCATTTATTTGTTGTGTGACTGATTTTAACTGCTTAGGTGTTAAATTTTGACCTGTAGGATTGTGAGTTTTGCCGCCATGTAATAATAGTACGGATTTTTGCGGGGCGTTTTCGAGAATCGCCTTTAGATTTTCGAGTGAGGCGTAGCCGTTGTCGTTTAAGTGTTGGAATTTTTGAATTTCAAAATTTTTGTAAATTGCTAAATGGTTGCTCCAGGTTGGCATCCCAATTAACAGGGAAGGGGCGTAGCCCTCTTGCTTGGCTTCTTGCTCAACTAAATCGGCAAATATCCTCAATGCTTGGGTTCCGCCACAGGTGGCTTGCATTGCAATTTGAGCTGGGTCTGGATTATTAAAAATAAGTTTTGCAGTTGCTTCTAAATAATTTTTATTGCCGCCGATTGGTTGATAGTCAAAATTATTAGTGTCAACTTGTGCAAAAGCCGTTCTAATTATGTTTAAAACAAATGGACTTCCTTGATCGTCTGCATATAGTCCTATACCTAAATTAACTTTATGGGGATTTTTATCGGCATTATATTCGGCTAGAAGTTGAAAAATTGGGTCTAGCGGAATTTGATTAAAGTTTTGGAACATAAATGCAATTTATATATAAATAACCTACTATATTTTAACCTAGATATGTAATATTAAAATTTACCAATCCTGTACTTTAGGAGTTTAAAATTTATAGAAAAGTTTTGTGCTTTTTATTTTGTTTTAATCTAAAAATTCGTACCGGAAGTTTATTTTAGTGTTTACAGAATTTAAAACCATACAACCCTGTGAGGTTTTCGTTAAAACGTGCTGGGCGATTTCTTTATTAATACTACCAGTTAGCTTAATTACCATATTTATTCGAGCCATCCAGCCTCTTTTGTTTTCATCTAGATCAACTTCAAGTTCTGATTCAATTAAAATTGATTTGTATTCAAGTTTTGATTTTTCTGCAAAAACCTTAAATGTTGCAATAAAGCAATTTTGCAATGCCATTGCGAATAAATCTTCTGGACTAACCCCTTTTCCAGGACCTAGGTATTCAATAGGTACTGAAACTGGAAACTCACAATCATAACTTAATGCCTTTGTTGTCCATGAAGTTTGGATTCCAGAAAATGCTTCTGCTTGTACCTTGAATTTTATTGGATAATTGAACATATAAAAGTTTTAGATATTAATCTTATTATAAAGATTTTAAGTAAATTAAAAAGTTTTTTTTAAAGTTAATTTTACCCCAGTGATTTTCGAATCTCAGAGGCTTTTAAGGCGTCTTCAGAGAAATCCTCTTGTAATTTTAATTTAAAGTAAATGTTTGACGTTAAATTTCGGTGAATCATGTGATGCGGT
Organism: Candidatus Peribacteria bacterium; assembly: GCA_943349385.1. Lineage (GTDB taxonomy): Bacteria > Patescibacteriota > Gracilibacteria > UBA1369 > CALQZM01. Next base: position 7,798 of record CALQZM010000026.1, on the reverse strand, counting down.
TGATCTGGTCCAATTTTTATTTGGAGGATTTCTTCGATGTCGTTGATTTCTTTTAGGATTATCTTCCAATCTTTTTGGTCTTTGGCTAATAGTTCTAAATTTTCATGATTAAAATAGTGTCCAGCGTGAATAAAATCCTCGCGTAAATAAGGGCAAAGTTTTTCGATAAGAGGTAGCATTCCAGATTGTTTAGCCAGCTTTAAAGCTCGACCTGAAGCGATTAATTCGGGTGGAATTCCAAGTGAATACAAGGCTCCACAAAACTTGATGGCGCGAGGTAATTTAACTTTACCGTCTCCACGTGAGTATCCAAATAAGCCAATGTGCTGTACTCGTTCTCGATGGGAGGGAAGTTTATCTGAAACTTGATTTATAATTGGGGCGAATTTTTCGATGCAGGATTTGTATAATTTACTAACTTCCCGATTGAAAGAATTTATTGAATTTATTTCGGCTTTAGTTAGGCGGATTGCTTTGTGTTTGTTTTTTGGAAGTCCAGTAGTTAATTTCTTAATAGCTTTGGTTACTTGTTCTTGAGTGTAGTCGTATCTAAAGGCACTTTGAATTGTTAAAGTTGAAAATCCGGCATACTCTTCTAAAACGGCTTTAGTGTTTTCTGGATTAATTCCTCCACGAAATGGCAAACAACCACCACCTACAATTGGAAAAACTTTTATTCCAGTTTCTTCTTCAAAATCCGCATATAAACTAATGGCTTGTTTAGCCGCAAGTTTAGCAGGTAAAAATCCGGCATTCAGAGCAGGATCACTCCGTGCGGTCATAACTCTTAAATATTCTGGTCGATAATTGTATTCTGATTTTAAGAAATCTACATATTTAAGTAAAATTTCTTTAGACTTTGCAATTGTTTCGAATTCTTCAAATAACGGAATTAACTCAATGTGCTCAAGTTCAGCTTTAAAGTCAAAAATGTCTTCGGTAGATTTGGCGATTTTTGCGAAACTTTGTTGCAAATAAATTAACTGATCTACGCTTGAGGTCATTGGCAAAATTGCTTCAAAAAGTGGTGGCGAATGGAATCCATACTTCTTAGCAGCGTTTTCGGCAGTAATAATATTCATAAATGCTCTTGGGAGCTTGTGGGTTGACTCAATCCAAATATTAGGAACTCGAAAGGTTAAAAAGTTTTCTTTTCCAAGTGGATGTTTTTTAAAATAATCGTGATACTGCATAAAAAGCCTATCAATAACGGCTTCATCTACGAACTTACCTTCCCAGTCCCACATATATTCGGTAATTCCTAAATCGGCAAAACATCGGTAACACTCCTCTATTTCTTCTTGTGCCGATACAAAGCGGTTATTAGTGAAATAGGTTGGGCAAGCGTTATCTGGGTGCTGGGTGGCCATTATAGGAGGAATTGGTCTCATACTTATTTGAGTAATAATTTAGTGACAACAATTAGCTACATTTTAATTGAAAAAATGTTAAAATCAAACTAGTTTATGTGTCTTTAAGCTAAATTATGACCGAAGTATATTGGTTACTTCCCAAAGAGTTAAATTCAAGTAAACAAAATTTATTCACGTTTATTATATAGTTATATGAAAAAGTTACTTTTGATTATTGGTATAGTATTGTTTGCATTAGTAATATGGTTCTACCTGGACACCGAAACCGCAGTTACTAAAGATAATTTTACCTTAAGCGATACCATTGAAAGAATTCTGAATCCAGAACCAAAAGAACTAAAAATTCTGGCGGTCGGTGATATGATGCTCGGTAGGTTTGTAGAAACTTTAATGAATCGGAGCGGCGAAAATTATCCGTTTACTTACATGTCAGAGTTTTTGAGTAATCAAGATGTGGTTTTAGGTAATCTAGAAGGGCCAATTTTAACTAATCACAAAAAAACACCTGACTTTACTACTAACTTTTCATTTCAACCTAAAGTTGCTGAACTTTTACGAACGGGTGGATTTACCCACTTAAGCATTGCTAATAATCATACTTTTGATAAAGGCGAATCCGCTTTTACTGAAACACAAAAATATTTAACTGATGCCGGGATTGTACCTTTTGGACATCCCCGTGAGGCTTCAAGTTTATATGTAAAAGCTGAAAAAATTAATGACATCGGGATTGTTTGGATTGGCCTAAACGAAGCAGTATCAAAATATTTTGACCTTAAAGACGCTTTAACATTGGTAATTGAAATGCAAAAACTTTATAGCGACTACCAAATTATTGTAAACATCCACTGGGGAACAGAATATAAGAATACTTCAAACGATTTCCAGAAAAAGATTGCTCATGATTTAATTGATAATGGGGCAGACTTGATTATTGGACACCACCCACATACGGTTCAAGAAATTGAGAATTATAATGGCAAGCTAATTATTTATTCACTAGGTAATTTTATATTTGATCAATATTTTTCTAGAGATACTCAAGAAGGTTTAGCAGTAAACTTAACTATCAGCAAAGATGGCTTACAAACTACCGAATTAATTGGTGTGACTATAGATAAAAGTAGGCCTAAAAGAATGACTGTAGAACGCGAGGCTGAATTTATGACTGAACTGGCTAATAGGTCTTTAACTTTTACCCCCGAAACTATAGAATCTAAGCAAATTAACTTTCAATAAAATGGCTATTAAAAAAATTAAAGAAACTTTAAAAGAGGATTCAAAAGCAATTCAAAAAGAAGTCACCGAAAAAAGCCTAGGTTATGTACTAGGTGGATTTGGGGTTGTAGCTGGTCTTGCTTGGAATGATTCAGTTAAAGCTCTATTGAACTATATTTACCCAGTGTCTGAAAGTGGTGCCTCTATCTGGGCGCAATTTGGATATGCGGCAATCATGACAGTTGCGTTAGTTGTGCTGAGTATTTATTTAAGTAAATTTTTTAAAACAGAAACTAAGTAGTTCTAAATTTTTGCAGTAAACTACTAAATACAAAACATATTAAAGTAGTAACTACGATTGTTCCTCCGCTTGCCCATCCTAAATAATAAGATGCGATCAATCCTACTACTACCGATAAAACCGAAACTGCCAAAGCAATAAACATTGTATTTTTAAAACTTGTTTTAAACTGCATTGCTGTAATTACTGGAATTACCATTAAAGCACTAATTAACAAAACTCCTACAATCCTAATTGATAAACTAACTGTAATTGCTGCTGAAACAACTAAAATCAGGTTGTACAATTTAGCATTAACACCTGATGCAGTTGCTAAGTCTTGATCTAAAGACAAAAGAAAAAACTGTCGATAAAATTTAATAACTACAGCTAGAACTACTGAACTTAAAACTGAAATTACAACTAAATCTAAATTAGTTACAGTTGTAATACTCCCAAACAATAAACTAAATAAATTAACATTAAATCCTTCGGTAGCACTAATAATGATAATAGAAATTGCTAGTGATCCCGACAAAAACATAGCTAAAATAGATTCTTGATAAAGCTTTGAAGAATCTTTAATCTTTTCAATTGCGATACTTGAAACTACTGCAAAACCGGTTGCAGTTAAATACGGATTCAAGCCACTAACCAAACCAATAGCAATACCTAGCAATGATACGTGCGACAAAGTATCTACAAACAACGAATACCTACGAACCACCAAGAAAGTCCCAATAACTGGAGCCAGGACCCCGATTATTAAACCAGCAATTAGAGCTCTTTGCATAAACTGATACTGAAAGATTTCTAACATTGTTTAATGATTGTGATGAATTATTTTTGAATTTGCTCCATAAATATGAGCCAAAGAATTAGAATCTAGTAGATGTTCATGCCCATGACATCCATCTTTACAATCAACGTCATGAATAATTAAGGTTTTGTTTAAGCAAAAAACTTTATTTACGTATTTGGTAATTACATCTAAATCGTGAGAAATAAATAAAATTGTGATACCTTGTTTTTGGTTTAATTTATATAAAAAATTATAAAACTTTTCCTGACTTGGAGTATCGATACCAACTATCGGCTCGTCTAATACTAACACTTTTGGATCAGAAACTAAGGCCCTTGCCACAAAAACTTTTTGCAATTCACCTCCAGAAAGACGAGAAATCAGTTTAGATCTTAATTTTTGAATACCAGCAGTCTTTAAAGATTTTTCTGTTGCTGCTTTAATCTGTTGACCAGAAGCGCCTAATTTTGCACCAGAAGCAACAATTTCGTCTACTGTAGCAGGAAAATTACTTAAATTTTGAGATGCACGCTGCGGAACATAACCAATCTGCGTCTTTGCAATACTAGACTCTATAGTCCCGGAACTTTGATTTAACAATCCAAGTAACAGTTTAACGGCGGTGGTTTTACCACCGCCGTTTGGCCCGATGATTCCAATGTAATCACCAGCATCAATTTTGAAACTAATATCTTTTAGAACCTGTAAAGATTCGTAAGAAAAACTAATATTTTTAAACTCGATTATTGACATTTATTTACAGCTTAAGGCAGTTCTTAGATTATCTAAGTTTTCAGACATAATTGAAAGATAATTTTGATTTGAATCAATTTGTTCTTGAGTTAGACCTTCAAGTGGATTGAAAACTAAAGTTTCAACTCCAGCTTCTTTGGCAATTGTTTCAGCAATTTTTGGACTGACTAGGGTTTCGAAGAAAATATATTTTACTCCTTTTGACTTAACTAAAGTTGTAATTTCGGCAAGTCTAGCAGGAGACGGCTCTTCTTCGGGAGAAATCCCAGCAATTGAAATAACTTCAAATCCAAATCTGTTCGCTAAATAATTAAAGGCTGCATGTGAAGCAACAGTAGTTTTTAAATCACAAGACGCTAATCCTTCTTTATAGCTAGTTACTAAAGTTTCTAGTTCTGCTACAAAATTATCTGAATTTTCCTTAAATACATTTGATTTTGTAGGATCAAGCAACTGAAGTTCAGCCGCAATTTCTTTTACTAAAGTTTGGGCTATTACAGGATCCAACCAGAAGTGCGGGTCAAAATCACCATGGGCGTCCTCATCTTCTGTAGCTGAATGTTTTTCGCTAGTTTCATCATGCGTATCTTCATCTTCATCACTATGAGCCTCTTCTTCGTCGCTATGTTCATCTTCGTGAGAAGCAGCAAGCAAATCTACAAACTGACTCATTTCTAAAGTTTTAACACCTTTAGATTCTAAGTCGGCGGCAATTTTTTCTGCCCAAGGATCCATTCCGCTACCATTATAAATAAATAATTTAGAACTATAAATCTTAGCTAGATCTTTTGGAGTTGGTTCAAAATCATGCGGTTCTGTGCCATTAGGAGTTATAGAAATAACTTCACCTTCGCCACCAACTACATTTGAGGCAAAATCATATAAAGGATAAAAACTTGCTGCAACAACTAAATCTGCAGAAGTATTCTCCGTAGTTTTTTCAGTACTACATCCATATAAAAATAGGATTGATACTAAACTTAATAATAATATTTTTTTCATTTTAGTTTTAAATTATTATTTTTTACATTTTTTACAGATTCCTGCAATCTCGTAAGTATGACTAGTCACGGTAAAATCTTTGGCAATATTAGTTGGCAAATGAAAATGACAACCTTGATCCTCTGCAAACTCTTTGGTGGTACCACATGAATTACAAACTACAAAGTGATGACAACCTTCTTCGGTTGGAATACTACATTTTACAAATCCACCCCTAGCAACCTTATGAACTAGGTGTAATTTAACAAATAACTCTAGAACCCTATAAATTGTTACGGGATTTAAGGCCTCTTCTTTTGACAGCATTTTCTGTAAATCATAAGGAGAAAGAGGGGAACTAGCTTTTTGGATCAACTCTAAAACTTGTTTTCTAGGATTAGTAATTTTATATCCGTTTTGCTCAAGTATTTGAATTGCTTGTTTTACAAATGCTTTCATAATTAGCAATGTTATATTATTTCAATTAACAACATATACACTCTTACATCTAATTGCAACAGTATTTCAATTAGACGTAAACTAAAAAGCTACCTTGCAGTTTAAAAGGTAGCTTTCTTAGGTTCTTAAATTGATTTTTTAGTCTTGGTTAATTACAGAAATAGCTCTTGTTCCTAGTGCTTCAAGCAAAGCTTCGCATGGATTTTCGCATAAAACTAGTCTATCAAGAGTAGCATTAGATCCGTCTTTTAGAGCAACTTCGCAGTTACCACCTAAAGCATTTGATTGTTCTATTTGAACTATTCTATCGTAGGCATTTCCGGCTGCTACTGTTCCATAGTCTACATAAGTTCTCGCAACTACTGGAGTTTGTCCATCGTAAACTAATTCTAGAAACTGACGGTCGGAATATATTTCTGCATCATTATCATAATTTGCAACTCCAACGGCTACTTGGTTGTTATCGAAATCTACTCCACCTCTAATTAAGTAGCCAGTTTCAGTAGTCTCTGGCTGAATATAGTAAGGCGTAGCATCGTAGTTATTAGGGAACTGTAAAACTGGCTGGCTTAAGTCGCTTATTTCTAAAAGCTCAGCATTATTAGTTCTATCCATAAATTCATGAAGAACTCTTTGGATTTCAGTAGAATAATTGTTTTGACATTCGATTGGAACTCCCGAGTCATTTACCGGAGTAACGTCTTGTGGTTCTCCAGTATCTAGAAGGTCTGTATCGAAATTGTAACCGTTGTTGCCGTCTACATCATAACCAGTGTCTGTTTGATCATATCGGCCTCCAGTAGAGGTTGCGCCTCGTTCGATTACACATCCTTCTGTGGCCAAAGCGAGCAATCCTGCTGCAACTGCTGTGTTTAATTTATTCATAATTTTAAATTTAAATATTAATTATAGTTCAACTGTAAATACTGCGATTGTTTTTTTGGTGATTGGATTTTGAATCGTGAATTTCACTTTGTTTCCGTAGTGATCGATATCTTTAACGTAGGCACTACAAGAATCTATGGCTGACGAAATGTAGTAATCGTCTGAGTAAAGTTCGTATCCATAATAATCGTAATAATAGACTGGTTCGTAACGATCGTAATAAACATTGTAATCATCATAATTCGTGTAGTCGTCTCGATAATTGTTGTTATCTGAATAGCTATAGTCGCCGTTGTATTCTACGTCGTAGTCGTAATAATAATTGTAGTAATTATTGTTTTCTTCGTAGTAGTTGTTAATAGTTCCATTGTTTTCTTCGACATTTACATTTCCGTTATTACCAGCATTGTCGGTTGGGTTGTCGTATCCGTTTATGTTTCCACTGCCTAGCGTGGCATTGTTGAATAAATCAGCAAATGATCCGCCTCTGTCGTTACCATTGTTATTGTTATCGTAATCTGGCAAATCTAAGCCGCCACCTCCGTTGTTATTGTCGTTATTATTAGGATTATTGTTGATTGGGTCATCATATCCGTTTATGTTTCCGCTACCTAGTGTGGCATTGTCGAACAAGTCCGCAAATGATCCGCCTCTGTCGTTACCATTGTTATTGTTTTGACCAGAACCTAATGGATCGTTAGCAAAACGGTCTTCAAATGCAGAAGTTGTAACAATTAGAGAGTTAAAAACTAATACTCCAAGCAATAATATTGAGCCGATTTTTAAAGTTATATTTTTTTTCATATCGAATAGTTAAAATTATTGATTACAATTTAGAAATGTTTGCTCGATTGAATCGCAGTTACCAGAACAGGTAATAGTTATTATAGCCCCATTGCAATTAATTTGAATACTCGTAGGAGTTGCGGTAGGAGCAGGGACTGGTTGAACTGGTGCAATTTCAATGCTTTGATTTCGACTATGACAAGGTGGTGTTACGGTAGATCCTGAACCTTCTACTGGAACAGTTGTTTCGGTAGATCCTGA
>CALQZM010000025.1 GCA_943349385.1 Candidatus Peribacteria bacterium | reverse complement strand
TTAAGAGCTTCTAGTTTAAAAACTAGCTCCAGATTTTCTTCTTGATTTACTTTTTTAGCTTTAATTTTCTTAGGCCTTAAAGGTCTGTAATCTAGCTCTGGCGTTAACGATTCTACAGGTTTAATAGTGGTCCTAAACTTTGGGTTTTTATTTTGAAACAGCTTTTTTATAAACTTGAGCATTTGAACTATAATTAATCTTATTATTCTACCATAAAATGGCTATAAATACAATTAAAATAGCTTTAAATTCTACTTTGACTAAAAAATAGTCAATTAAAATTCGAGATAAAATAAAATCGCTATTTTCACCTTTTAGTAAGGGGATAATCGATTTTTCGACATCATATCTTTTTTGACTGTTTTTCTATTGCTTATAGAATTCAAATTTGCCATTATTGAATTAGAAAGATCCCTGTTAAAAAATTTTAATGAAAGACGCAAGTTTACTTGAAAAAAAGTGGCGTATATTACATACCGACTCCTCAAAAACAATCCTAGAGAGACTTTTGGCGAATCGCGGCTTAAATAGTGAAGATGATATCACGAATTTTCTGAATCCATCTTTTAGCAAAATGCATGATCCATACCTTATGGAAGACATGTCTAAAGCCGTACAACGAATTAAAAAAGCTATTACAGAAGGTGAACGGATTATAATTTACGGCGATTACGATGTAGATGGCGTTACCGGAACAGCAATTTTAGTTTTAATCTTACAAGAGCTAGGTGCTAATATTAGTTATCGACTACCGAATAGACAGGGTGACGGTTACGGCCTAAATCCAGCTACTATCACAGAAATTAAAGCCGTAGATACTAAATTACTAATTACTGTAGACTGCGGAATTTCTTGTATTCAAGAGGTCGAATTAGCTAGAGCAGTAGGAATCGATGTTATTATTACTGACCACCACACAATTCCATCCGAAATTCCGAAGGCTTTTGCGATACTTCATCCTAAAATGCCAAACTGTGGGTATCCGTTTACCGAACTAACTGGGGCTGGAGTAGCTTTAAAACTGGCCCAAGCATTGATAAAAGAGTTTAAACCTGTTTCTGAGCATGAATCACAAATCCGAAGATTTTCTGATTTAGCTTGTCTTGGAACAATTGCCGATTTAGGTCCACTAGTAGGTGAAAATAGGATTATTGTTAAAGAAGGATTAAATCAAATTAGACATACCGAATGGGATGGACTTACCTATTTGCTCGAAGTTTGCGGAGTTGATCCAAAAGAAAAAATTCACACAAATCATATTGGATTCCGACTTGCCCCTCGGATTAACGCAGCAGGAAGACTAGAATCAGCTTATTATGCTTTAAAACTGTTTTTAACTAAAGGTCCAGTTGCTAAATTATACGCCGAAAGACTAGAAAAAATTAATAAAGAACGGCAACGGCTAACCGAAATGATTTTAGAAGAAGCTGAACAAATCATTCAAAAACAAATCCAAAGAGAAAAAATTCTAATCGCCTACCATCCAAGTTGGCATTCAGGGCTTGTTGGAATTATTGCGGGTAAATTATCTGGCAGACATGGTCGTCCAGTAATTATTATGGAAGAAAGAAACGACACCTATATTGGTTCATCTCGTGGACCAGAATACTACAATTTAATTGAGGCCTTACAAAATTCTTCGAAATACTTAGAAAGCTACGGTGGCCATCTACAAGCGGCTGGATTCACTTTAGCCAAAGAAAACCGGGACTTATTTATTCATTCAATGCAAGTTCATGCTCGAGAATTCCTAAGTAATTCAGACCAAACTCCTGAACTCGTAATTGACACTGAACTAACCGGTAAAGATTTAAACTTAGGATTAGTTGACCAAGTAGATACAATCCGACCTTATGGAATGAAAAACGAAAGACCAACTTTTATTATTAGAGGTGTGACCTTACACAACTTAAAACGAGTAGGACACGATAAAAACCACTTACTGGGGCGTCTTAGAATTGACCAAGCCGATTTTAAATTTATAGGATTCTCGATCGGTGATAAAATCAACCAAATTGGCGACTTTACTAGAGCTGACGTCGTGTGTCATTTAGAAAAAAACTATTACAACGGGAATGCCAGCATTGAACTACAATTATTAGATTTGAAATTCGTTTAGATTACTGCTATATTAAACGACCAAACAGGTTTTTTGTCAGCTATACAATAAGATCCTTAGGGTTTTGACTTAACTTAGCTAATTGACAAATAAAGCTCTTTAATGTAAAATATTAGGATTAATAAGTAATAAAAGTTTCATGACTACCCTAAATTCTCAGTTCCTACAAGCTATTCAAGCCTTTGAGGCTACTCAAAATATTCTAATCCTCCCTTCGCAACCTGCAGATGGAGACTCAATTGGATCAGCTCTTGCTCTTTTTCAAGTATTAAAAGCTAAAGGTAAAAATGTTTCAGTTGTATTAACTGCCGAATTACCAGAAATCTTTAAATTTATGCCTGGCTCTGACTCGATTTTGCCAAACGCCAGCGTGTATTCAGACTTTGTAATTACAATCGATTTAAAAAATCAAAGCGCCAGTAACGTAAAACACGAAATTGTAGATAATAAAATCAATATTATAGTTACCCCTGAACATGGAACATTATTGCCTGAACAGGTTAGTTTTCCGACTCCGCAAAAGAAATATGACTTACTCGTAATTTTAGATGCTGCCTCACCTACTCAACTTGGTGAATTTTACAAACAAAATTATTTAATTTTCGGAGAAATTCCTTCAATTAATATTGATCATCATGTAAGCAATACAAACTTTGCTTCTATGAATTTGGTAGATAAAAATGCCAGCTCTACTACTCAAATTTTATTTGACCTATTCAAAGCCTACAAGATTGAAATTACTGCCGACATCGCCACTTTACTTTTAACCGGACTAATAACAGATACTGGGAGTTTTCAAAACGACAACACAACTCCAGAAGCATTCGATTTAGCTGCCGAATTAATTGAAGCCGGTGGTAGACAACAAGAAATTATTAAAAATATTTATAAAACTAAACAGTTACAAACCCTTAAACTTTGGGGAAAAATTCTTTCAAACATTAAAGTAGATGAAGCTAATCGGATTGTTTGGGCGACCGCTAGCAGAATGGATTTTTCTGAAACTGGCACTACCGAAAAAGATACCGGCGACATCATTGATGAACTTATTTCAAATGCCGAAGAAGCTGATACAGTCCTATTGCTTATTGAAAATTCAGACGGATCTTTACATGTGAGTATTCGAACAACTACCGACGAAAAAGATGCAACTAAATTAGCGGCTCAATTTGGCGGCGGAGGACACCCTAGAGCAGCTGGATTCACCCTTGAAAACGCTTCTATCGCTTCGCACGAATCAGTAATCATTCAGTCCGTAATTAGCCAATCAGGCCCAAATACAGAGCCTACAGTTGAAGTTATTTCTCAAGGTGCAGTTAAAGAGCCTCAAGCTACAATTTTGCCTGAAGCTCCTGCTCAAATTACGCCTGAAGCTCCTGCTCAAATTACAGCCGATGACGATCAAAAAAGAATAGAAAAAATGGCCATAAATTTTGTATCTGGACAACCAGTTTCAGAAGCTACTGTAACTCCTGAAAATTCGGTTATACAAAATTCAGAGGACCAATCTAAGATTTAAAACGGACTTGTAGGTGGATTTATAGAACCGCTTGTTGTATTTGTTGCTAAAGTTGCAATGTTATTTATTGCACGCCTTCTTTTATAAACTTTGATTCCATAAATTCCTGTTATTAGTGCACCTACTGTTCCAACTGAAATTACGATTTTTGTTTGAGTGCTTAAAATTTTAAAATCTACTATCACTAAATTACTTTTTTGTCCTGGATTATTTAGATCGTAGGCGTATGCAGTTAACTTATGATTGTCGCTAGAATTTATGTCGTACCATTGTGGAACCTCAACATAGGCTTGTCCAGTAGAAGAATCTGCAAGTACTGTCGAAGTTAAAAGTATACTGTTCCAATATGCTTCTACCATCGTATTTATTGGAGTCTTAAATACTGCGAACACTTTGTCTCCACTTGCTGTTATTTCTGCTTTCAAGGCTCCGTTTTCTTGCATAAATGTAATGTCGCTGGCTTTTAATCCTGAGAACTCTACTAATTCTAATGGAATCACTGGTGCGTCTCGGTCTATGCTTATATCCTTAAAGTCATATATCTTTTGTCCGTTACTTGCCGTTGCATAGGCTAATAACCTGTATTCTCCGTCTGCTAATTCTGTGTTGTTTAAGTAGGCAAAGTTAGCTACTTTTCGGTTGTACGTGTATCCTTTTAGATTGTTTAAATAGTCTACTTCGTAACATCCTAATTCGTAATCTAGTCCCCTAGATGCATTTTTATCACGAGCGGCAAAACAAACTTCTTGAAGTTCAAGATCCATGCTTAACGATACCGCTCCAGGTATTAAGATTTTTGAATTATTATATGTTGGGTTTGATCCTTTTAAATTTAATTTTAGAAAGGCATCGCTTGGAACTTCGATTGGGATAGTTTTACAATTATTGTAGTCTGCTACTACTGGTATGTTACAAGCTAAGAAATCTGGCTGAAGGGGATTTGTACCATACGCTTTTTCAAGTGCATCTGAACAGCCATCTTTGTCGGTGTCATTATCTTTTCCTAAACTTTGGATTATTCCACTACATGACTTAGTAATATTAAATTCGAGTTCATCTTGCAGATAGATGTTTAGTGAATCAAAAATTTCGCTTAGGCTGTCTTTTTCATTAAATTGAGGTTTATCATTGTTGATATATTCATTAATTTCTTCGGATTCGCTTTCAGTACCAGGGGTTTCACCTTCGGATTCAGTCTCTGGGGTTTCGCCTTCGCCTGGGGTTTCACCTTCGCCTGGGGTTTCACCTGGACTTTCACCTTCGCCTTCACTGTCAGTACCTGGGGTTTCACCTTCGCCTGGGGTTTCGCCTTCGCCGGTATCGCTTCCGCCTGAGCCAGAACCGCCACCTTCGTTGGGATTACAATTTGCTGATGAATTTACAGTTACTGTCTTTTCTAGAATCTCAGACTCGCTACTTTCGTTATAAACTTCGAATAAATAGTAATAGGTAGAACCATAACTTAAAGTATAATTTGGGGTAAATGAGGTTTCAGTACCTACAAAGAATTCTTGTGCAATTGGATCACCTTCTTGATTTGGGTTATCATAAATTGCATAAGTATAACCTTCTTGTGGTTCACTTTGTGCATCGTAATAAGTCCAAGCTACTGTTGGTTGTAAACTACAAATTGCATTTGGAGTAGTTGTTCCTGCTATAGTAAGATTTTGTGCTTCAGGCGGATTATTCTCTAAAACAGTTAAAGCCACAGCATTAGAAGGTGTAGAGCATCGGCCTCTAAAATCACATACAATTGCTTGCACATTGTAAGTCCCTGCAGTTATTAAAAGATCAGCTGTTGAAAAATCGATTTGATAAGTCGATGGCTCACTAACATACACAGCTTCAGAATTTATTAAAGTAACAACTCCAGTAGTTGTGTCGGTTCCATATAAGTAATAACTTACTAAAGGATCATTATTTGGATCTTCATACACAAATTCAATGCCCAAAGTTCCTAAAGACTCAATTATTTCTGCAGATTCTGCAGATAGATTTAATGTTAAAGTGCTAACTTCTGGAGCATTATTTTCACCAAACTGAGACTCACTAATACCTGTATCAACAACATCGCTAGTAGGCCTAGTTTGACTAAATCTATCTTCATTAGCCTCAGCTGTTATAGTTCCAGAATCTACCATGTAGCTACCTGCACCAGCTTCAAAATTAGTAACTTTGTAATTAGTTGGATTATAGTCTACTAAAACTGTATCTAAATCCATAGTCGTATCAGCGATTGTAATTACGCCATCGGTGAATGAAGCAATAGGCAGGTAGTAACCAAAGTCACCGCCATTTGTTAAATATACAAAATATCCTCTTAAGTCTTCGCTAGGTATAGTTTCGTCAATAGTGTAAATTGTTTGATCAGCAATTCCGGTTACTGTTCCTTCATAACCATTAGTTTCAAATGGATAGTCAAGTGCATAAGAAGCTGAATTTAAATTGCTACGAACTTGGTTGCCATCTAAAATCCAACTTTGATTTTCGTCGTAATTTTGGCAACCAGTATCTGTGTTTGTACCACTATCATTATCGTCTGCAACTAATTCTCTAAACAAATCTGATGAAAGTCCACCATTTACAGACCAAGACTCAAAGATATTCCCGGCGAAACTAAATTGCATTGGTGGAGTAAACTCAGTTGCTAAACAACGAATTTTATTATTATTAGTTACTGCAGCAGTTTGGTAATAATTGTTATTAAAGTATACATTACCGGTACTAGTTGTAATTAAATTAACATTATGACTCCCACTTGAAACAATTACATTATTTTCAAAAAATATATCATGAGTAGAAGATAAACTTATAGGCTGAGATCCTTCAGAAGAATAAATAATATTATCCGTAAAATAAGTTTCGTTATTACCTAATATAATTCTAGATCCACCAGAATTTAAGACATAGAAGTCATTATTTCTAATTGTAAGTTCAATAGTATTTGAAAGATCTTCTATTCCTGCAAGTGTATTATCTTCAATTAATACTGTAGAAAATTCTAAATTGTTCTCTTTGCTTAGTATAAACTGAAACCCTGGCATGTAGTTGCCTTTAAACTCAACTAGGGTATCAAAAATTGGACGAGAATTAGATGGATCACTTAAATCTTGCCCTACTATTTCATTATTACTAAAAGTAAAATTCCCTACCGTAAAAAGAATCGGCCCGTTATCTCCATTCAGTGGTTCAAACAGAGAAACTGTGGCTGAATTAATAGTATTATTGGTAAAAGTAAAATCTTGAACTTCTTGAGTCTGATTTAAATTAGTTTCACCAGTAAAAGTTACATCGCCGTTAAAAGTGTTACCGTCGATTATAAAAGTTTCAGGTGCGTTAGCAATGTAAGTGTAAAAATACATATCATCCTCAAACGTAGAGTTGGTAATATTAAGGTTTCTAGCAGAAATATTGGCAACTGGATTAATGTCATCAATATTCATTGTGGTATTATCTAAAGTTAAATCCGTTGTATATCCCATTATGCTGGTAAAAGTACAAGTTAAATCAGAATCTTGAACAGTTACTGTTCTTGCATATGCGTTATTCACACACTGAGGATTAGTACCAATAGTTTCAAAATTATCAAAGAAAACATCGTATAAATAATCTTCATTGTCGGCATCTAGATTCACGACCCCGTCTAAAGTTAAATTTGATAAGCTGACTATTGAGTCACTCAATAGTGGATCATCTGTAAAAGCTAAATCCCCATTAATAATTACATCGGCTCTTAAAACATCAGAGTATCCAACTATATTTCGACCCCCAGCTATATAATCAATTTGTTGAGAGCCGTCGTATTCCCATGTTCCGGCATCGACATAAATTGTGTCTCCTTCTTCACTGGTATCAAAAGCTTCTTGTAAAGTTTCGTAGTAGATATCGCCTTCGCAATCAACTGTTGGTTCTTCACGAGTTGAACTTACGCAATAACTAACTGGATAATCAAACTCTAATGGTTCCGAAAATTCAGAAGTGTTGTAATTTACAGCATCAATAGCTAGGGCTGTAATAAACCCATCGTCTGTAATTGTACTGCTATCGAAAGATTCATTAAAACTTGTTGAGCCACCTGCATCTGTTTCGACTGAAGTTTCACCTAAATATAAATCGGCATTTCCATCTAAGGTACTATAATAAAATTGTAAAAAATAATTACTAAGAGGTAGTGAGTTAAACTCACCTTCTATTATAATATTGGGACCAGCTAAAGTGGCTGAGCTTAAAGTTGGATAATTCTGAGTTCCGTTATCACCTGTGTCAGGATCGTTAGCATCGTTAGTGTCTATCCCATCATTATTAAGGTCAATATTAAGTCCTCCATTGTCAGAAATTAAATTGCCCGAGAATTTCAACCCATCTTGATTAGTTCCATTAGTTGTAATTCCATGGCCACCGTTAGCAGCAATTATGTTGGGTTCATATAGAGATGTTCCACCAATTGTAATATTGCTACTATTTGTTATTTCTATTCCATGGCCGCCGTTAGGAATTACGGTAGTTTCATCTGAACCTAATCCAATTAAATTATTATAAATATCTAAATTATCAGCAGTATTAATATTAATTCCGCTTCCTCCATTGCCAGAAATTATATTTCGGCTGTTTTCATCGACCGCCCCAATAGTACTATTGACTGCACCTGTTATGATTCCGTCGCTGCCGTTACCTAAACCAATTAAACCAGTTGGATCTGTTCCAATTTTGTTTCCACTTATAATGAAATTCGATACATTTGTCCCTGTGTATATTCCATTGGCTCCGTTACCAGATATTGTGTTATTTAAAATATTAATGTTTTCATTAATACCACCTAGAGAAAACCCAATACCGTTGTTACCGTTACCTAAAGCAGTTGCACCACCTGCCGTCAAACCTATTATGTTGTTTTGAATAGATGAGTTTGTAAGTTCCTGAATAAATATACCATTATCACCGTTACCAGATATTAGATTGTCTTCAATTGTTACTGCGTCACTCCATGAGGTGTGAATTCCGTATCCACCATTAGGAATGGCTATAGTTCCGGTTGGATCTGTTCCGATTTTATTTTCACTAATTATAATATTAGAAGTGTCCAAGCCACTGATGCCGATACCTGAATAGTTATTACCGGAAATTACGTTATTTATAATTTGTTGACCTGAAGTGCTTTCGCCTACTACGCCTACATGAGTAATATTAATACCATAGTTATCATTACCTTGATCTAATTGTCCATCAGACCCAATCCCAATCCAGTTATTTTTTATTATAGAATTATTAGAACCATATAAATTCACGCCATAACCACTTGTTAAATTATGAATTACTAATCCTCTAAAATCGCAATCATCAGCAAAACTTAAAAATCCATGTCCAGAATAATTTTCCCCATTAATTTCAATTATAGGATCTCCTGTAAATCCTGGTTGTGATTCACCGTCAATTATTAGAGGCCCTGCAGTAATAGATGGTAAAGCAGAATTTGGTGTAAAAACTAAATTTGATTGATTTGACCCATCTAAATTAAATTCAATTCTATCAACATCGGCATCACTATTAGCTTCTTGCATTGCGGCTCTCAAAGTACAAGTACCATCGCCCACATCGCAATTACCATCACCAACTGTAGAATCAACAGTATCGGCATTAGAATCTACTGTATAAGTAGCTGCCAACATGGTTGCAGGAAAAACAAAAACTCCAATAACAATTAAGCATAAATTTAAGCCAATTCGAGATAAAATCCTAGAACTGGACTTTGGCCTTTGCATTGAGTTAAGATTTTGCGCGGACTTTAGCCTTTGCTTAAAGGGTTTAAACCCAAAAGTAATTATGGAATTATTCTTCATTCAGTAGGTGTGGTTATTTTTTTTATCAAGATACATATTGCCATATCCACACAGTACTTCAACCCGTTTCGCTTTACTTTAAGCTAAAAAGCAGGGATATTCGCCTACTCAACCGATTACCCAGTGTGTCAAATATTGGCTATGAAAAAGGTTTTAAGTGATGACACTAGTTGACTAGGCGACAATACAAAATTTAATATTTGTCTAGTCGGTGAGTAGTCAGTGGATTTTAGTTGGATTCTGCCGATGACAGCTTTTGACATGTAGCGACTATTTGTGTCAAAATTTGTCTAAAGTTGGCAAAACTGTCATTTTCGCCTACAGGATTTGGATATTTGCTAAAGTTATACACCGATAAAAGTGCAAAACTTGTAGTACTTGAAAATGTGTCAAATATGTGTAGCAATAAACAAAAGCGCTGTTATGCCTTTTGGGTAGCCAAGGCAAAAATCGTGCAAAACTAGTGCAAAAGCAGTGGGTTTTGAAATTTGTTTGGCTGGTAGCGGATTTGGTTAATTATTTAGTTTTTTTAGAGATTTATTTATCAATATATCTTGGAGGTTTATATAATAAGAAGCGATGAAGACGAGTTTGCATCAATAAAAATATAGAAACTAAAGTTGGATTTAATCTTGATTTTATTGGTAAGAAGTAGTAGTTTTAAATTACTTTTCGAGCATTAATTTGCTCACTGATCCGGGCTTAACCGCCCGGGGAATATTTTTAAAATAATAAATTATTGAGTTTCTGTTTTATGTTAAGTAATTCTTTTTTTGGAATTTTACATAGACGATTACATAATCTAACGCTTGATATCATCCTAATTTGATTGATTTGCACGGTAACCTGTTTCTGATTTATTATATCAATTAATATAATACACCCTACCACCCAAACTTTATAGGATTGTAAATTTTGATATGGCAAATAAGCTCAATGGATTAACACCAACCTTGAGTCAGAATTGTTTATAGTTTGTTTATAAAAATAATTTATAACTAAAAGGATTCCACCACTCGACTAGTCATCAAAACTCAAGGCTCAAATTTGACCGTAGAGGCGTGCGAAGTAATCGGATTACACTTTGAGTTGTTTTGATATCAAAGTTGTAATAGAGGGGGATTTTGGACGAATAAATTGTTCACGATTTCAATACTATTTAAATAAACTAGAATGACTACCTGTTGCATGAAAAGTAATAACCTCGTTTTTTCCAGTTTGTTCTATTTTATAAATTAATATCCAATCTCCTTCAATGTGACAATCTCGAAATTCACTCCATTCCCCTTGCAATGAATGATCCTTATAAATAGGATCCAATTTGTGTCCGTCCCCTAGTAACAACATAACTTCTTGGAGTTTCTGCATATTTCGCCTACCAGAATATTTAAGTTTTAAATAATCTTTCTCGAATCTCTTTGTAGAAATTACTCTTCTCATAACTTTTAAGTTTATTTAAATGATTTAGCAACTGCTTAGCATTCTTGTAAGTTTTACTACCTTCACCTTTTTCGGCACTTTTAATATCTTCTTTTA
>CALQZM010000024.1 GCA_943349385.1 Candidatus Peribacteria bacterium | reverse complement strand
GAACTAGAACAAAAAAAATTAAAAGACTCATACGCAGCACTAGTAATGCTAAATAAGCATCTTAATGCATAATATGTTTTACGAAGTCTCCGTCAACGGAGGAATCTATATTTTGTGTTCAACTGTAAACTAAATAAACAAAAGATCAGTTATAGGCATTTACTTAAAAATTACCCGTCGATCTCTAAGGATTACGAAGTTTTTTGGTGGCGGGAGTGGGAATCGAACCCACGACCTCGGGCTTATGAGTCCCGCGCTCTAACCGTCTGAGCTATCCAGCCATTTGTTTTTTGCTTGCCAATATTAATCAATATACCAAATTAATTCAATATAAATTCATAAAAAACTTAGCAGCACTAGCATAAAGAACAAAAAGATGTGTAAGATACAGCAATAACTACTAATTATGGACAATAAAGCAGACTTACAAATAGCAATGAAAATCTAGGAAAATAGTTTATCCAAAGAAATAATACCACCATTTAATAGCATTAGGTAAGTCTCTATAAAACTTAATTCTTTCCGTAGAAATATTACTCTCGAACTCTTCAACCGGAGTCAAAGTAGAGTTTTCGGGAATTATAAGGACTTTTTCACCTGGATTCACTAACCCAAAGTTCTGTTTAGCAATTTTTTCTTGGTATTCAGGACTTGTAAAATACTCGTACTTATCATTTAGAGTATTATTTTCTTGGAGCAAAGCCTGATTTTCAGCCTCGAACTCTTTTATATATTGCTCAATTTTATAACTATTGTATTCTGAAGTAGTAAGAGCAATAACCATATATATTGCTACAATAAATTCAGCAATTAATATAAAACGAGCCGTAGGAGTAATATTTCGATTTAACATACACCGACATGATACAAAATTTAATCAAAAATGCCAAAAGGATTCACTTTATAGGAATTGGCGGAATTGGAGTTAGTGCCATAGCTAAAATCTGTTTTGACTTAAAAATACAAGTTTCAGGTAGTGATTTAACCGAAAATCAACAAACTTTAGAATTAAAAAGTAAAGGAGTACACATTAAAATCGGACACCATCCTAATAACTTAAAAAATCCAGACTTAGTAATCTACTCACTGGCAATCCCAAAAACCAATCCAGAGCTAATTGCAGCACAAGAACAAGGCATTCAAGTGTTTTCTTACCCAGAGAGCTTAGGCGAGCTAACCAAGGGCTACAAATTGATTGCAGTTGCAGGTACACATGGCAAAACCACTACTACCGGAATGCTTGCTAAAATTTTGGTTGATGCTGGACTTGATCCAACCATAATAATCGGTACAACAGTCGACTTTTTAAAGCACGAAAACTATAGACTCGGTAACTCCGAATACTTTTTACTAGAAGCCTGTGAATACTATGCTGGATTTTTAAACCTACACCCAACCTACACCTTAATTACCAACGTCGAACACGACCACTTTGACTCTTATCCAACCGAACAAAGTTATCTTGATGCTTTCCAAAAATTAACAGACCAAACTAAAAAGACGGTAATTTTAAATACCGACTTTCCGCTTAGCCTAGAATTAAAAACCAATCCAACTAAAACTATAACTTTCAATCATGAGAGTATAAGTCCAATCAAACTTACCGTTCCTGGAATCCACAACCAAATTAATGCCAACGGGGCCTTGCTACTAAGTCAAAAATTAAATCTAAATCCCGCCCAAACCGAGCAAAGTTTACTTGAATTCAATGGAACAGACAGAAGACTACAGTTCATAAAAGATAACAACGGGCAACTTATTTACGACGACTATGGGCACCACCCAACCGAAATAAAAGCAACCTTACAAGCAATCAAAGAAAAACACCCCAACAAAACTATTTGCCTAATCTACCAAGCGCACCAACACAACCGAACAATAGCACTCTTAGACCGATTCATAGATTCATTCATGGAAGCCGACAAAATAATAATTCCAGACATCTACGCAGCTCGTGACAGTCAACTGGAACAGCAAGAAATGACTGCGGAAACCTTTGCTAGTAAAATTAGAACCAAAAATCCTAATACGGTTTATACAGGAACCTTAAAAGAAACTGGCCAAAACCTAAAAACTCTTACAGCAGATTCAGACATTGTATTAATTATGGGAGCAGGGGACATTTACAGCAAATTGGAACAGTTCATAATTGCAAAATAAAACTTATTATATAACACGATATTATTGACTAAACAAATTCACATGCTATTATTTTTAAAGCACTAACTTTTTTTAAATTATATGGCTACCAGAATGACATTATAGCCTAAACACAATGAAATTGTCGATTTAAAATTATTTCAAGATAAACTTTGTACACAACTTGAACCCATAATCCAATCCTCTAAATTAAAATTTCCTTCATCTTTTACAAAGAAAAACCTATAAAACCAACTATTAAAAACTCAACTCAATCAAGAGCAATAAATGCAATTAGAATAGAAGAAGAAGAACAGGAAGAATATGAATTTTAACGGTAAAAACTACCACGATCTGTATCAATAGACTGGACACCTTTTGTAGTTAATTCTTCACGTAATGAATCTGATTTCGCATAATCTTTTTCAAGACGCGCTTTGTTTCGTGCCTCAATTATAGCTAGAATTTCTGGATTAAACTCAGCTTGATCAAAATTTAAAACACCCAACACCGAATCAATTTTTTCTAGGTATTGAATAGCTAAATCTCTATTATTTTTAGAGATTCCACCTTTATCAATTAAGGCATTAATTTTTTTAACAAATCTAAATACAGCACCTATTGCACCTGAAATTTCAAAATCTTGATCCATACTTTTTTCAAATTCAGATAGATAAAATTCACATATTTCAGCAATAGACTCATTTTCGGGAAACAACTTTTCAGTTACTAATCTCCAATAAAAATCTTGTATACGTGCTAAAGAAACCTTAGCTTGCTCTAAAGAACTTTGACTAAAATCAATCGGTGAACGGTAATGGGTAGATATCAATAAAAATCTAACTACTAATGGTGAATAACTTTTAAAAGTATCGTCTAAAGTCGTAAAGTTATTTAAAGATTTCGACATTTTTTCACCTTCAATATTTACAAATCCATTATGCATCCAATACTTTGCAAATTGTTTACCCGTATAGGCTTCACTTTGAGCAATTTCACATTCATGATGAGGAAAAACCAAATCTTGTCCACCTGCATGAATATCAAAAGTTTCACCTAGTAAATCATAGGCCATAGCACTACATTCAATATGCCAACCCGGCCGGCCTTCTGCAACTACTCCGTCTGCATCAGTCCAACTAGGCTCACCCTCTTTTTTATACTTCCATAATACAAAGTCGGATGCACCTCTTTTTTGATCTTTTACAGCAATCCGAGAACCATGCTGAAGCTCTTCTAATTTTTGTTTAGAAAGTTTACCATAAGCACTAAATTTTTCGACATCAAAATAAATTCCATCGCCAGCAATTTCGTAAGCAAAATCCTTTTGTAGTAAATCTTTAGTAATAATTAACATTCTATCAATAAAAGCAGTCGCCAGAGGTCTTAAACTAGGTCTTAGTACTCTTAAACGGTCAAAATCAGACTCATACAATGGAATAATTTTATCTGCCAATTCCTTAACGGTAATACCTTCCTCTTTGGCCCGAGCGAGCATTTTATCGTCTATGTCAGTAAAATTTGTTACAAAAGTAACCTTGAATCCTTTAAATAAAAAATAACGACGAATCAAATCAAACGCCACCATGCTTCGTCCGTGACCTAAGTGACCTTTGCCGTAAACAGTTGGCCCACACAAATACATACTAATCTGTCCTGTCGATATCGGCTCAAGATCTTGGACAGTAGCGCTAAAGGTATTGTAAATTTTCATACTATAAAATTGATTCTAAATAAGGTTTAATATAAATAATAAGACTTATGAATATTGAAGTTACAATATTTAAACCAAGTAAAGCAATTATTGGAGAAAGATCAATAAGTCCTATTTTCGGCGTAATCTTTTTTGCCAATACCATAATAGGCTCTGTACTAACATAAATAAACTCAGTGAATCTATTTGAACTAGGTCTAAACCAAGATAAAATCACTCTTGCAAATATTAGAAAAGTTAAAATTTCACTAAATATTTGAATAAAAGCAACTAAAAACACTACGATTTGATCTGCCATCTTGTAATTCTTAAATTATTACTTAACAGAATTTACCATATTTAAAACACTTTTTGTACTTTAAATTTATTTACTACAAAATTTCGTAACGGATCCACCAACTCGACCGAATATTTACCTGACTTTAATAAAGGAACAGTGATTTTTACAGTCGTATACTTAAAATCAAAATCCTGATCTAATACAACTTCGTCTAAGTAATTTTTAACTATAACTCGGACCTTAGCATAAGATTTACTTTCATCAGTCTTTCTAAGTTTAAGCTTACAATAAGAACTAATCCACAACATTTTGGAATGTGACAGAACTCTAAAAATTTTGTACGAAAAGTTCTGTGTAAAGTAATAGGTTTTATCCTGACTAATAGCTAATCCAATTCCAACACAATTATAAACTTTAGATAAAATATTAGCTCTATGGCCAGGACTATTCATTAATCCATCGTGAGCTTTTTGTGTAGGATTTTTAAAACCGCGATTCATAGCTAAGTTTTCACCAGCAACTACTTCAGATAAAGAATTATTTTCAAATCTTTTTTTCGGAGAATGACCACTTAAATTATCGTGAGCAAAATAGTCATTACGAGCCATATCTTGACTATGTTTACGAGCAACAAAACGCAAATCCGAAGCAAAAAACAACTTCTTTAAACCAGATTTCACTCTAGCTTGATTTAATAATACCAACAATTTAAATTCAAGAGTGACTCGAGCATTAGGAGCAACTAACCGTAAAAACAAATATCTAATCCAAAATTTAAAAGCTCGCATTATAATTATTTACCAATTAAAACTAAAAAATCTTTATAATTCTGACTCGTTTGCAACTTATCACGTAGACTAACATCAATTGAAGCAGGAGCAGCCACTTTAGAAGGATCCAGAACAAAATCTATTTGATCGGCAGTCATTAAATTATGAGCTAAGGCAACTTCACGAATCGGCTTTTTATCTTTTAAGGCTTGATTTACTAATTCGGCCACTACCTGATACCCTAAATAAGGAACCAATGCCGTTGCAAAAACTAAACTATTCTCTAATAGGGATTTCGTAGTTGCTAAATTCAATTCTAAAGTATCAAAACAATAAACTCGCATCATATCGGCAGTACGTTTTAACAACGACGACGACAACTCTAAATTAAACAAGATCATAGGGGTCATAACATTTAATTGTAACTGGCCAGCCGCAACACCCATATTTATAGCCGCATCGTTACCAACAACCTGACAAGCAACCATGTGTACTGCTTCAACGATCGATGGATTAACTTTTCCTGGCATAATCGAAGATCCAGGCTCAACTTCAGGAAGCACCAACTCCGAGATACCAGCATTAGGGCCCATATTCAAAATCTTAAGATCATTACTTATTTTATTTAAATCATTAGCAATCATACGAAGCGCCGAAGAATAAGCACCTAAAGCATCGCAACTTTGGCACATTTCAAATAAGTTATCCGAAATAAATAACTCCTCAATTTGAGTATTCTTTTTAAGGTATTTAATAATAGTTTTAGTATAATTAGGATTAGTGGTTATTCCGGATCCAAGAGCCGTACCTCCGATTCCTAGTTCATACATTTCTGAAACTGTCTTTCGACAAAAATTTAAGGATTTTTCAATATAACGAGCCCAAGCGCTAAACTCTTGTTCAATAGTCATAGGAACAGCATCTTGTAAGTGAGTTCGCCCCACTTTTAACACACCTGATCCTTCTTTCCCTTTTCTAGAGATGGATTCAATTAATTTCTGCAAAGCCGGTTGAAGTTGCTCTCTAAAATATAAAATACTAGCAAGTCGAATTGCAGTCGGGATCACATCATTCGAGGACTGACCCATATTTACATGATTATTAGGATGGACTAAATCATATGCACCTAATTTACCGCCTAAAATTTCGTTGGCCCGATTAGCAACAATTTCATTGAAGTTCATATTCAAAGGAGTACCCGCCCCAGCTTGAAAATAGTCTAAACTATATTCATCTACAAATTTACCTGCGATAAACTCATCGATAGCTTGCTGGATTGCTTTAGACTTATCATCGGCAAGAAGTCCTAACTCTGTATTAGCTTGGCAAGCAGACAACTTAAGTAAAGCTAAGGCTCTTTTAAAAAATGTAGAAGGGGTTAATCCAGATAGTTGAAAATTTAAAGCAGCACGGACTGTAAAAGAACCAAAGTAGGCATTTATTGGGACTTCAATTTCACCTAAGGCATCTTTTTCAGTTCTTGTTTGATTAGAAACGCGATTTTGATTGTTTAGCATAATGAATAATAAATTTTACTCACCTAAATTAAAAGTAATTTAGCTCTATTGTAAAGAAATTTTTACTACTCTTTATTGACGGTGAGTAATTACTCACCTATATTAAGATTAATCAATAACAAAAAAACATATGACTCTAACAACAATATTCCAAGCCTTCAGACTCCAAACAGTAACGCCTACGACCATTACTGTACCTAAAACTCTAAATCCTACTTACAAAATTAGTTCTCAAAAAAAACTACCACTAGAAAATTTACCAGGTATTGGAAGACATACACCAAAAGCCCTTGCCAAATACGGAATTAGAACAATAAATCAATTTGCCCAATTCACTGAAAACGAAGTAGAAAGTTTACTTGGTCGATCTGGCTTAAAATTATTATTTACCGCCAAAAATATATGCCAAAAATCTATTTAAAAATATTAACCAATATAAATATGAAGTTCAAAACAAAGTATTACAAAAGACCACATACTCGAATAAAAAAGTTCTTTAATTAAATTTAAAATCAATAAATTCTCAATACAGAAAACTTAGAAACTAGGCAGCTAACTGTTTTCGTCGAATTAAGTAAGCAACACCCATCGAAAAAATTAATATAAAGAATATTTCAGGTCCAGTTTCAGCAGTAGCATTAACCAACACTTGTCCATCAGCAGTTCCATGCAAAGTAGTGGAGCCTTCAACGCCTGGTATAGCAGAAATAATTATACTACCTTGATCACCCTGATTACCTTCGGTATCAACTCCGTATACTTGAAAGAAATACCTTACACCTGTCTCTAAATCAGGAATAAACCAACTGGTAGTGGGCTCGTTTGTATCAACAGAAACTGATAAATCAGAAATATCAGTTCCATAGAAAACTCTATAAAAACTAATTCCAGTATCATCAGTAGCAGGTTGCCAATTTAAAGTAACCCTCTTATCTTGGGGCAAAGCCTGTATGCCTAAAACTTGAGAAGGCACATTAAATGTAATTCCACCATCTAAAGAGTTTTCATCTTCGGCTGAACCTAACAATACTTCTAAAGTTGAGGCGGATTGAACCTCGCTCCGTATACCTAAATCACTGGTAATATCTAAATTAACGGGATAACTATTGGGCTCAGTAGGTGCCACCAATTTACCTCGGTAGATTTTCTTTAAAGAATCAATACTTACTAAATCTGTCTTAATTCCATTCATTACTACAGAAACTGCACTTGCAGCTGAATTCAAATTTACGGTAATTTCTACTTCTTGACCAGAAACCGGTTTTAAAGGAGATAGTAATACTGAACTTACATTTAATGATCCAGAACTTATAGTAACGGCAATTACAGAAGAAGTAGCATTGTTTGTTTTTAGAACGAATTCATGTTCACCATCAGGTAAAACAGGCGAAGTATACGAAAATTTACCAGTACCATCAGCATTAGTAGTACCAAGAATAATTCCTTTATCTAAAATTTGAACTTCAAGACCTGCATCCACAGTCCCAGAAAACAACACAGTATTTTGAACTACAACCCCTGCAGTAGGCGAAGATACTTGCATTACACCACCACTAGTAGCAGGCTCAGTACTTGCAGTGACTACAATATTCACTTTACCAATTAAATCAGATGTAGATTTATCTTTAACTCTTACTTCTGTTGTACCAACTTCAGACAAATAAAACGCATCTTCAAATTTCTTTAGACCAGCATCGGCACTAATAAAAGTATATTCTTCAGGTAACTGAGCATTCGCATCATCTGTTTCAAATACAATAGTACCAGTATAATTACTATTCAAATCGCCACTACCGTTCAATGCTTTTACAGAAAGTGTAAAATTATCAAAAAGCCCAACCGAAGTCGGAACATCTTCAAATTTAAATCTATCAGTATTAGCTTGCGCAACTAGATCGCCACCGACTCCATACTTTTCAGACTGTAAAAAAACATTCATTGCTTTTAAATCCATACCAGCAACTGGCTTTGAAACTTTAAAAGTATCCTTTTCAATTACTTTATATTTTCCGGAATCGGTTTTGTAAGCCGTATATAATGTGTATAAACCAGTGTCTTTAATTAACATTGAATCAATACTTCCTGAATCTTTTACTTTATCAAGTACTGTTAATTTTTTATTTTCATCAGCTAAAACAAGTTTAACTCTAGCTTTATCTATTTTATTACTCAAATTGTAATAAGTATTTAAACCACTAATAGTATCTATAACGGATGTATAATCTTTCTTTTCCTTATTTTCAGCAGAAAAAAGTCCAGCTAACGAAAATTTAGCCTGCAAAGGCTGAACCGAAAAAGGAGCTACAACACCAACAAGTAAACTTGCAAATATAAATCCTGTGACAACTTTATTTATTACTTTTATAATCATTTCGAACTCATTTTAATTTTAATAAATCTTATCATTATATCGTATTTTTACCAAATAGTCAAAAAACCTTTATCTGTAAGCAAATAGTATGCTTTACAGCTTTAAAGACTTGCCCTTGAAGAAGATTTATAGTATAATTAAGAGATTTACAAACAACATTCGTTAGCAAAATCACTATGCCAGGCAATAAAATCGAAAAACCGATAGAAATAAAAATTGAAATTCCAACCAATGCATATTTTATGTCAGGGATAAGAGATTTTACTCTATCAATGATTAAAAACATGACTGACTTTTCTGAACAATGGGCTTATAGGTTCCAATCGGTGGTAGATGAACTATGCAATAATGCAATTGAACACGGCTCAAACCTAGACGATAAAATTTATGTAACCTTTATTACGCATCCAAACCAAGACATTGAAATTATTGTAGAAGACAACGGTACAAATCCAAACAAGAAAACGGCAACCCAAATACGTGAAATCATGGAAGTAAATAAAAACAAAGAAATTGCCGAAATTGGTATTAGAGGTAGGGGACTCGCGTTCATAGTTGAACAATGGACCGACGAACTAAAAATCGAAGACCGACCTAATGGAGGAGTAAAAATTACTGTAAAAAAATCATTAAACGATCCTGAATTTACACAAAAAATACCTGACGCAAACGACCCTACCCGGATCGTTTTAGCTTAAATTAATATTTATAATCATACAAAATGACAGATATCAAATTTCAATTTTCAGAATTAATTAGCACCCAGAGTCAAAATCCTATTAAATTAATAGTACTTGAAGGACAATTAGACGAGTCTAATATCGATGATTTCGCACCAAAAGTATACCAACAGATTGAAATTAACCCAGAAGGTACCAACTATATTCTAGATCTAGAAAAATTGACCTACTTGAACAGTAAATCAATCGGATACATATCTGATTGGTACGGTAAAATTTCTGCAAAAAAAGGAAAATTAATTATCGCCAAAGCACTTACAAATATAAAAGATATTTTTAATGTTGTTGGACTTGATAAAGTCATTCCACTTACCCAAACTTTAGACGAAGCCAAAACACTTATCTAAGGAACTATGTCTAGCAATTTAATTTTAGGACTTAGCATACTATTTGCGCTTTTACCTGTATTTGTGTGGTCTTACATATTTTTTGATACTCCAAAAGATAAAAATAGAGGATTATACTTTAAGATATTTTTAGGAGGAACCTTAACGGTTTTACCAGTGCTATTTATACAGTATGCCTATTTAAAAATCATTGGCCAATTCCCAAGTTTAGACTTTGTAAGTGCCTTATATGCTTCGGTAGGGGTAGCAGGGTGGATTGCAATCAAATACTCATTTGTCGCACTCATTGAAGAAGTAATTAAGTTTTACATAGTACTATTTTCAGATAAAAATTATCCAGAATTAATTACTAATATTAGCCAAGCCTTAAAATTCGGTATTTTAGCTGGTCTAGGATTTGCATTCTCAGAAAACATTTTATATTTCAGCAACAACTGGAGTTCACTCGAAACAAGCGGACTTATATCGTTAATTCTATTTAGGTCAGTATTTACAGTTTGTGCCCATATTTGCTTTTCTGGAATCTTTTCTTACTTTTATGGGATTTCAAAATTCAGTAAAGATTTTATTGAATTCAAAAAATGGACCGGACAAACAATATCTACCAATGAATATCAAAAATTTAGAAACAAACAAATTGCTATTGGATTCACTCTTTCGATATTTTTTCATGGAGCATTTAACTCAATTTTAGAAGTAGGAACAATTCTCGGCCCACCAACTTTTAACTTATTCGGAAAAGCAATCACCTTTAATATATATATCGTTGGCGTAGTATTACTAGTTGCAGGAATGTTTTTAACATTACAAACACTACTGTCAAAGAATACTGGAAACTTAGTATTCATACTTGCCGACAGGTACAAATCAACCATGTCTAAAAAAGATGAAGATGTAATCTTAGAATTAATGGGAATATGGTACAACCAAGGTCGCTACGAAGAAGTAAAAAGCATCTGCGAAAGGCTACTCAAAAGAGATCCTGACAATAATGTAGTTAAAATCTTTCAAGCAAAAATCCAAGATAAACTTTTATAGTTTATAAATACTCGCTATATTAAGTATATAAAACTATACTTATTTACATTATGCCGAAAATCGCAATTATAGCTGACTGGCTAACGAATCAAGGTGGCGCCGAAAAAGTGATATATGACTTACATCAATGTTTTCCTAATGCACCAATATACACCAGCATTTACAACCAAAAAAAACTGCCACAATTCAAAAAAGCCGACATTCGAACCTCCTTTCTAAATAAATTCCCCTTTGCTAAAAACAAACATCAACTATACCTAGCCTTAATGCCATATGCATTTGAAAGTTTCGATTTAAGCCAATACGATATTGTAATTTCATCTAGTTTCGCCTGTGCCAAAGGAGTCATAACCGCACCCGAAACAACCCATATTTGCTACTGTCATAACCCAAT
>CALQZM010000023.1 GCA_943349385.1 Candidatus Peribacteria bacterium | reverse complement strand
TTTTGATTAATATCAATTATCATTTTAATTTATTTAAGTGATTTTCCTACGGCAGTTGCAATCGGTTTTATTTCATCCATCAAACTTGCAAAAGCTTCACATGAAATTGTTTGGTCTGCATCAGTAATAGATTTATCTGGATCAGTATGCACTTCAATCGCAAGTCCATCAGCCCCAGCTGCTACTGCTGCTCTGCTCATTGAAGCCACGAAAGCTCGAACTCCCGTACCATGACTTGGATCAACTATAATTGGTAAGTGGCTAAGTTCTTTAATTAAAGGAACGGTTGCAAGTGGTAAGGTATTACGAGTATCAGTTTCAAAAGTACGAATTCCTCTTTCACATAAAATTACATTCGGATTACCTTCAGCCATAATGTATTCAGCTGCCAGTAAAAATTCTTTAATAGTTGCCGAACTTCCTCTTTTAAGTAATACAGGATTCTTTGTTTTACCAACTTCTTTCAAAAGCGTAAAGTTTTGCATGTTACGGGCACCAATTTGTAAAATGTCTATATGCTGACAAACTACTTCTACATCACGCGCATCCATAACTTCAGAAACAGAAATCATATCTAATTCGTCACAAACTTTTTTCATGATTTTTAATCCTTCAACACCCATACCTTGAAACTGATGAGGCGAAGTTCTTGGTTTAAAAGCACCACCTCTTAAAAATCTTGTTCCAGCATTTTTACATTTAAAGGCAATATCAAAAAGTTGTTTCTCAGATTCTATTGAACATGGACCTGCAATCACTGTTAAATTTCTACCGCCAATTTTCTCACCTTTTATTTCAATTATTGTATCTTCAAATTTTGATTCACGACTCGCTAGTTTAAATGGTTGTAAAACCGACATTACTTTGCTAACCCCAGGTAAGGCAGTTAGGCTACGCTCATCAATTACTCTTTCGTCACCAATTACTGCAATTACAGTTCGTTCTGTGCCGTATAAAGGCAATGGTTGAAGTCCTAGGCTAGTCAGTTCAAGGATTATATTCTGGATATGCTCTTCTGGAGCACCTTTTTTCATTACGATTATCATAGCTTTTTAGTTTAATTAAATTAATGGATTTTAAGTTATTTATAGTTTTACTTGTTTTTCTCATAAAAAACTTAATCACATTCATAACTTTATCGTAATTATTATATATTACAAACTATTCTTCAATAGCTACAGGGGCAACAAAAATCATTCCTACATCTCTTTTAATGGATTTTGTTCATAACTGTAAATAATACGCACTATCACATTAGTACAATATTAAAAGACGAAAATTAATCTAAAACAAGCCACAATCTTAACTTATAATAAACTTCTTAATCAACTCTTTTAGTTCAGCTAGATTTGTATCGCGTTTGCCTACTAGTTCAATACCAGTAGGATTAATTTTATAATCCTCTAAATTTTGTCTAAGCCTAGATACCGAATGAGATGACCTAAGTAGTATCTTAGAAATACCAGCTTTCTGAGCGGTAATAATTACTTCGGAACCATTAAAAAAGGGCATATTGTAATCCGTTATTAAATGTTCAAAATGTTCAAGATTAATCAACTCCATAGCTTGTTTTCCATCTCTAGCTATTTTTATGTTATCTTTATCGATACCAAGTTCAAATAAAATTTTTTCAAGTAAATCGATTTCAGATTCAAAATCATCAGCAATTAAAATCATATTTATAATTTAAAATTCTAAAGTTACAATAGTGTAGCTTACTAAAAAATTCAAATGCCAGATTTATTCTATTTCGACAATCCAGTACCTAAGAGCGGACTACCACTTTTTGATTCACATGCCCATATTCATTATCCAGATTTTGATATTGACCGCACCCAAGTCATTGATAGAGCTAAACAGGCAGGACTAACTGCCATAGTATGTATCGGTACTCATTATGAAGATTCAATTAAAGCCCTCAAAGTAGCTAAAGATAATCCAGAATACGTTTACGCTACAGTCGGAAACCATCCCTATTATGCCGACCAAACTAGCTCTAAATGTATTAAGGATTTCAAGGATTTAATTTTATGTAATCCAGATTTAATCGTTGGAATAGGAGAGACCGGACTAGATTATTTTAAATCCCCGGTTGATCGTAAAATTCAGCAAGATTCTTTTACGGAACACTGCTTGCTAGCTAAAGAGTTTAATTTGCCGGTAATAATTCATTTACGAGAGTTCAGTGATTGTTTTGAAGATGCTCTAAGAATTCTCAAAGAAACTGATACTAAAAAAGCAATTTTTCATTGTTATACTGGCGACTTAGAATCCGCAAAATTAATTTGGGCTAAAGGATATAAAACTAGTTTTGGACTAATAGTTAATTATCCAAAAAACTCAGATCTACGGCAAATATACAATGCCTGCCCACCCGAATTTAAATTACACGAAACAGATTCGCCATATTTACCACCGCATGATAAAAGAGGTCAAAGGAATGAACCTAGCTTCTTAGCAGATTATTTTTAAATATCAGAATTTAGTGCTTTTTTATATTCTTCTAGGATCGATATATAGTTAGATCTATTAGCAATCGCACTCTGTGATACTTCACTTAAAATTGTTCGATATACTTCTAGCTTTAATTTAAATTCAGGTTCTGCATAAGGTAAGAGTATTCGAGTTGCTCGTGAATATATTTCAGTAAGAATAGCAAAGTTATCATTCTTAATTGGTATTCTTGAATTTTTAGGCATAGGCTTATTCGAAATTTCTTTTATTATTTTGCCGATTTCCCCGTACTTGCTTTCATCGCTGTAAATCAATTCTAAATTCTCCAAATTTAATAAAATATCAAAGAAAGAGTTTAAAATAAAGAATATTGAATGCCCAGATTTCTTAATGGCTAATTCTTCTGTGAATTTTAATACATTCTCAGCTTTTGAAAGTTTTGCAATTAAATCATTATACAATGTTCTTGCCAATGAAATAAAATAATCTGGTACATTAATTTCGCGTAGTTCTTTATTATGATCTTCTACCAAAAGGCCGACTTTTACGAGTCCGTTTCGCGCTTGTTTTTGTTTATAATTTTTATGATTGTCTGGGACTGGATCGCAAATTTGTACTTCAATAACCTGATAAATTCCTTCATCCGAATCAATTACTTTTAACCGTGTATTAAATGACTCATAGCCATCGCTAAATTCATTAGATTTACCTGTGTCAAAACTCCATTTATAATTTTTGTCATCATCAGAAGTACTGTCTCCAAATACATTCATTAAGCAACATAAGGCAACCAAGATTAATTTTCTCTTTATTTTCGGATCAATATCTTTGCAAGGAAGTTCAATTCTAATTCCTAAAGCATCAGTTTGCTCGTTAATTTTAGAATCTCTACCTAAATCTTTTATTAAAATTGAACCAATCCTTTTAACATTTCTAATCGAAACTTTCATTTCATAATCAATATCATCTTCTCTATGCCTAAGTACAAACTTAGAGGACTTATCTGTACTTTGAATTTCATTATTCTGCTCATTGTTTTTAGTCATTTCGTAATATTTTTCGAACAAACCAGAATTGCTTAATCTATCAATCATTACTTCTCTAGTTTTTTTTAGTAGAGGTTTTTTATGTAAATGAGTACCTTTTATTTCTTGAATTCTAAAATATAAAATAGTTATTAATTGTGAAAGTACAGTATTTCTTACATGATTTAAACTGCCAGGATTGCTTGAGGTATCGTTAATAATATCTAAAAAGTTCTTGGGGGCATTCATAGCTTTCTTTACTAATTCTGGGTGTTCTTCTAAGATTTTTTTTGCGTAATCAATACTAATATACTCACTCGAATCTTCTTTTATTAAAGATGGTATGTACTCAATAAAATCACAAATCATTACATATATTTCTGGAAAGTTAGACTCTAAATATTTACTAATATATTTAATGTCTTCTCCTGTATTAAGAGAAATACTTAAGAAATAATATAAATTAGAAATTACCATAAGGGTATCATATAAGGCTGTTTCAGGTTTTTTGATTCCCCATATTTTGTGCAAATCAAAATTTTTACCATAATATATATTAGCAATACTTTCTATATAATTTCTGGTGTCTAACTTTTCAAAAGATAACTTATCAATTACTTCGTTAAATTTTTCTTGAAAACCCAAAGATTTCGTATCTGCACCAAAAAGTTCATACAACGAAATTCCGAATACTCTCTCGAAAATTACAGCAACTTCACTAATCATTAATACATTTGTAGGATAAATCATATCTCGGTTACGTAATTTAAAGGCAACTTTAAGTTCTGCTACAAATTCTTCAAAAATAGAATGTAAACGTTGCTCAATGAATACTCTCATTTTACCCTGATCTTCAAAATCAGAAGTAAACGCACCTTCTAAAACTGTTTGGCTATATTCATTTACACTGTTTGAATAATCTCTTACCAAGTTTAAAATGTAATCAATAGATTTGGCTCGTTCCTTTGCTTCTTCTCTCTCAAGTTTATACTTTTCTAGCGATTTTTTTATTGATATCCTAATAGCTCTCTCGATCGCAATATTAGCAGATTCGCTAAATCCTAAAAGTGCATCTTTGCTAGTAGTCACAAAACCAGCTTCGCTTCGTTCAATACGGTTAGCGACATAGTCAATTAAACCCGTTATTTCATTTTTACTATTTGCTTCTAGCTCATTGTCTGCATTAAGATCGGTACAAACTGCATCTAAATTAAGCAATTCTAAAGATTCAGGTGATATAACTTCTAACGAAACAGGCTGGACAGAAGTACAAAGTTCCTCATTTTTATCGCCATTATACTCTTTATTTTTAATAGACATTTAAATAAAATTGAAATCATGCTTATACTACATACTTAACCCATTGTTTGTCAATGCTCGACATTTTAAAACTGCCAGTATAAAATAGATTATATTAACCAAAAAAAAATGAGTATTTCAAACATTCTACCAAACCAACCATTTGAGCGAAAAGGAGACAAAGTAAATTCTGATTTTTACGAAGAACATCTGTTAGCTATTTACAAGGCTCGAGACACTTCTGTCCTGTCTCAAAATTACCGCGGTATTCACCATATTTTAGTAGAAGTTGATCCAAGTGCAGCTAAAAACTACATTTCGGAGTTACTTATAATGACTCCTTATAACTATCTTCGATCTTTCGAAGACCAAACTTATCGTTATCATATTCTTAGAATTTCAAACGAGAATCCAGATTTTTTAATCCGGGAACAAATTACCCCAACTCCAGACATAATTTGGGCTATGAATCAGTTATCAAAAAATGGAAGACAAAAGCCATACACTAGATATATTGGTGAAGTCTACAATGTGAAAGATCAAAAAGAAGTGATTACAAAACTGACTGACTGGGAAATCCGATTCTCGCAAGAATTACCGGCAAATCCTTCAAAAAACCATATTCATTGGACCGAAGAATCAATTTATACTTGGAATTTCACTGGTTATATTCAAGAACAAACCGGCGAAAAAACCTACGACATAGTAAGAGAATGGTCTTTTCAGCAAGACGAACTTGAGCTTTTCGCTAAAATGAAAAAACTTCAGGTTAAACTTGAAATCAATGAATTTGTAGATCCAATCGATCACTTAGCTACAAGAGTATTTATGCATGATCGAGAACACGCAATTTTAGAATTCTTAACCTTAAGTTCGTACTACTTCTGGGGAGCCTACAACATCGGCGACCAGAACTCCTCTACTAATATTGCCCGAAGCATTCATCCTGATATTACTGAAAAAAATTCTCCAGCAAAAGTATTCACAGCTAACAATACACCTTACTATGTTAGTCACATAAATAAAATGCCTTCACCTACCGAAGCTTTTGTTAGAAACTTTGGACGAAGAATGCATCATATTGCTTATGCAGTTAAAGACGGCTTTATTGGTGCCGAAGAAAACGAATACAAGAATGTAGACTTTATTGTTGACCAACTAAAAACTTGCGAAAAAGAATTCTTAGCTGATGTAATTGGATCATGCGGTGAAGGCTTAAAACAAATTTTCTCAAAGTCATCAATGTTCTCAGGCATAATTACCGAGTACATTCAAAGATGTGATAATTACGAAGGATTCTTTACAATTGAAAACGTAGCAGCCCTAACTGCTGCTGCAGGACAAGATGATTTAGTAACCTAAAATTTGTTACGATATATACATAATTTAAATATAATTTCTAGTTTTCAGCGCTGAAAAGTTGCATTATTACAAGAGTATAGTCTAGCTTAGGGCGCAACTTTTATACTTTCAAACTACACATAATTTTAAAACCAAGTCTCTTTATCTCTGATTCTCTCAAATCTTGATAAGGGACTTTTTTAATTTCACCAGTTAAACTCGCTTCACCCAGATAAACAGTATCTAATTTTGTACCAATTTTTCGATACGAACTAACTATCGCCTGCATAATTGCTAAATCCGAAGCCGTATCTTTAATTTTGAATCCACCAGAAATATTTATATAAACATCAAAGGTACTTAAATCTAAGCCGAAATGTCTTTCTAAAACTGCAATCAACATAGATAACCTATTACCATCAAATCCTGTTGCTGAACGCTTAGGATATCCAAAATTGCTTTTAGAAACCAAAGCCTGCACCTCAACCATAATGGGGCGATTCCCTTCAATAATACAGCTCAAAGACGCTCCAATAATGCTCTTTTCGCGTGTTTCAATAAATTCCAAAGTCGGATCGCTAACCTCGATTAATCCTTTTTGCTCCATCTTAAAAATTCCAACTTCGTCAGTCGCCCCAAACCTATTCTTAATTGCTTTTACAAATCTGTAAGAATTAATTTTATCACCTTCAATATAAATTACAGTATCAACTAAATGTTCTAAAACTTTAGGACCTGCAAGTTCACCATCTTTAGTTACGTGGCCTATTAAAAAAACTGGAATGTTTTTAGACTTTGCAAACTCAACTATTTTTTCTGTTATGTATCTAATCTGGGTTATTCCGCCTGTAATTCCAGACTGTTCAACACTTTTAATTACCTGAATTGAATCAACAACTAGTAAATTAATTTTATTACTATCAGCATAGCTCAAAAAATGCTCGAATAAATTAGTTTCTAAAAAAGTTACATTATCTAAATTTAACTCTAGTCGTTTTGCTCGTAGCGAAATCTGTAAAACAGATTCTTCGCCGGCTAAATATACAATTGATTCCAGCTGTGAAAGTTTAGCTAAAAACTGCAAACTTAAGGTAGATTTTCCAATCCCAGGTTCACCACCAATTAGAACCACACTTCCAGGGACAATCCCGCCGCCTAATACTCGATTAAATTCAGCAATCTTACAGTCAATTCTATTTATATCTAAAGATTTTACATCTGTAATTTTTAAAGGAATAATTGGTGAAATTGATGCAGATTTAAGCTGAGATTCAGCCTTAGGATCAATAACATCTTCAGTTAAAGTATTCCATTCGGAACAGTTACCACATTGTCCACTCCACCGGGGGAAACTAAATCCACAATTACTACAAACATAAACCGTTTTAAGCCTAGCCATTATATTCAAAATTATTTTTTTATATATTAGCATGTAATTCCAAAATATACTTAAAATTTACTTAAAATATTTCTAAAATTTATTGCTATATTTATGCTTCTTAGCTATATTTTTGTAGCTTACAAATTTCGGGCTTGTAGCTCAGTGGTAGAGCAGACGCCTCTTAAGCGTTTGGTCGTGAGTTCAAATCTCACCAGGCCCACCAACTTTTTATACAAAAATGAAAAAGGGATTTTTTACTTTGCATATTAAAACTTGTTGTCCAACTTTATGCAGGAGCTTTGTATAAACTTAGTCTTTAAAGGCCTTAAATTTTGGAATAATAAATGCAGCAACCATCATTGCTAAGCATAGAATTTGACCCATACTTAAAACTCCCCAAAAATA
This sequence comes from Candidatus Peribacteria bacterium, assembly GCA_943349385.1. Lineage (GTDB taxonomy): Bacteria > Patescibacteriota > Gracilibacteria > UBA1369 > CALQZM01. The sequence continues at coordinate 3,579 of CALQZM010000023.1, read as the reverse complement.
ACCTAAGTGGGCATCGGGTACTCTTATATATTCTATAAAAAATCTAACAAATCCGTATCCAAATAAGAAACAAGATAAGGCATACTTTTGTACAAACCTAGAATATCTAAAAATCCAGAGTAGTAAAAATAATAGTAAACCTTCAAAAAAAGCTTCGTACAACTGACTAGGATGTAACTTAACTATCACGTTGCCAACTGCCACATACATGCCCAAAGCAAACTCTGTCGGCGCACCCCATAATTCATTATTTAAAAAATTTCCAATCCGGCCAAACATATAGCCTAAAGGGATACAGGGGACTATTAAACTTGCAACTTCGATCGGCTTCCATTTTTTATGCCTTATAAACGCAAGCGCTCCTAGTATTACTGCAATTAATCCACCGTGAAACGACATTCCAGCTAACCCAGTAAAATTACCTTCGGAATCAAACGGATAAACAACTTGCAGTGGATTGGCTAAATAGTAACTAAAATCATAAAAAAGTACATATCCTAAACGGCCACCTAGAACCACTCCCAAAAAAGAAATTAATACTAATGTATCGATATCATCACGCGAAAACTTTTTTGCGAATCCCTCAAACTTTAAACGATACAGAATTAATAAATAAGCCACTGCAAATGACAAAAGATAAGCCAAGCTATAATAGCGGATATCCACAGACCCAATGCTAAATGCTACTGGATCCAAATTTAATGCTAAGTTTTGCCAAAAATCAATCATACAAATTTTTATATATATGACTGAATCTTAGCAGATAAATTTAAACTATTTAAGCCTTACTTTTTTCGATTTCTTGTTCAAGCTGGATTCTATATTTAAGATCACATTGTTCAACCTTAGCAATAACTTCTTGCTCTAAGTTAGTTAACTCTTGTAACTTTTGGTACAATTCAAGTAGTTTTACCCGATTCATATATCTTAAAGATCTCAGGATTTTTTCTTTTTGCTCAGTAGTCAAGGTTGCCCTTAAAATTACATCGGCCATTTCTCTTTCAGTTGGTAAGCTCATATTATATAGTTAAATTCTCGTTTAAAGTTGGTGGAATCAATAATGTTCGACCCACATCTAGCCCTACTGCAAATAGTAAGGCGGTGTTTTTTGCAGCAATAGCAGCGTCCATAACTCTGGTAAGTCCACGTCCAGCTCTACATGCAGCAAGTGCAGCTTCGAATCCTCGATTTAAATTAGCGTAAACACGAGCTATGTCAGCAAACTTAGCAGCTAGTCTAGTTCCTCTTAAGGCTGTACCAACTGTACCAAGCGACAACACGTCTCCAATAGTTGTTGCTGCGAAAGATAAACTATTAATTGCTCCATTCCATAAGTTACCTCTACTAAATTCTCTTTCAACTCGATCTAAATCCCTGAATGAACCTGTACCTGGTAAAATATCTAGTGCTAATCCACCTGCCGAGATAGTCCGTGAGTAACCATTGATACTATTCGAAATTTCATTAGAAACTACTTGGTAAGATTCAAGAATTTGGATTATTTGCTCATTCTTTTGTTCATCAGTAAGCGCCTGATTTTGCATTACAGCTTCAATTTGCGAGCCAGTTGATTCTTGTTGTTGTCGCATTCTAGTAATTAAACCTTCTTCGCCTAATGCCGCACTTGCTGCTTCGACTGTTCGAATCATGTCGTAGTTTTCCCAAAGCATTTGGCAGTAGGCGTTTGCGTCAGAATATTCAATTTTTAGTTCAGCTGGATTATCTGCATCAAGGCTAATTTGATAAGCGCCTTCTGCTAAAATTAATGGAGCTACCTCGGGATTAGATTGTAAAATTGATACTAAAGCAGGCTTATTTGCTCTTACAAAATTGTTAAACCTTTCTACTTGTTGTACATGCAAGTTTTCACCTAAATCCTGAATTCTTATAAAAGCAGAATCTTCATCGGTATTTTCTAAGTTAGTAGGATTCAAAAAGTCTCGTACTTCACGATAAGCATTGTTCATCATATATAATTCATCAAGAAATTCTAATCCTGTATCAACCGTTTCTGCAGCTTCAAAAGAATCTCGAACTGAATCTAAAGCTCCATTTTCTGGATTAGCTGATTGTACTCTCGCAACAGTATCTAAAGTTACTTGGTCTTCAACCTCTGGTCTTCCAGATACACCATAGGCAATTCCACCAACAGTAGCCGCTAAACCAGCTACAATTCCTGCTCTACCACCACGAGTAATAGTTGGTCTTGGTAATGGCGGTAACCCACCTAATCTACTTGAAAGATTTCTTGAAGCATCGCCAATGGCCGTACCTGCTCTTCTACTTAAATTCCTAGCACCATCCATAACACCAAAGTTTATAGATCTAGCATTTAATTCTGAACCCAGTGCAGTTTGTAAACTTCTAAATTCAGTTAGACTGGCCGGATGATTTCCAAGGTCAATTCCTAGATTTCTTAATTCATCAAGTCTTCTCGTAACTTCAGTTATAAATTCATTTGAATTTACTCTAGGTAAACTTACTCCTATATATCTTAACGTCCCTTCTGAATTTTTTAAGAATCTATCTAATTCATATAGTTTAGAAAGTCTTAGCGTTTCTTGTGACAAGTTCATGTTAAATCTAGTGAAAAACCTACCAGTATATCCTTCGTTTAAAAGGTTATCTAACACTCTAGCTCTATATTTTTGTTTAAACATAAATTGGAGTGAAGCGACTGGTACTTTTACAGCATATCTAAGCGGCATAGTTGCAGAATTTAATACATTTGCAATTATCCTTGGACCTCGACCTTTAATCATATCCAAACTAGAACCACCAATTGTACCAATTACGACTATTGGAATAATCCCGTCTGCATAATCTAAGGCGAATTCATTTACTTCGGCACCAACGCTACCTTCGGTCATTGTTGCACCTAGAATTTCAAGCGCACCACCCCAAACTTCAATTGGGCCAAGTAACATACCTTCTAAATAAAAGTCATGAGCAACTACCCAGCCTAATTTACCTAAACTTATTTGTCCTTTTAACCAATCAGCGGCATCTTCTATACTTTCAATAGGATTGCCTTCACTATCTCGTAAGCCTTCGATAGTAGTTCTAACTTGATTAACTAAAGATTCACCAACGCCACCAACCCAATTTTGCGAGATCGAAAATCTAAGAGCTTTTTCTTTTTGTTCTTCAACTGTTAAGGCAGGATCAATACATAAAGTTTCAGGTACTGTATATTCGTTCATACTATTTCGAGCTGCCCAAGTGTAATAACCATTTCCATCATTCATGATTGCAACTCCAATTGCTTGTCCTTTTTGAATAAGTTCAGCTAGCATTTCAGCACTAAATACTCCACCAGTTTCTAATACCTCGATCATTGCATTTAATGATTCTTTAAAACTTTCTAATTCATCAGCATCCATTTCAGCTGTATTATCTCTGTCATTCAAATAGTATCTTACATTAATAAGACCTCTTGAATTAGAAGATTGAATTAGTTCTTGCTCATTAAGTCCTACTATTTCAACACTTCCTGCTACTATAACATCTCCAATTGCAGTAGCACTATCAACAACGAGTTTACCAAAATCTCGAACTCCAGCTGCATATTCCATGGCT
>CALQZM010000022.1 GCA_943349385.1 Candidatus Peribacteria bacterium | reverse complement strand
TAAAGACCCAATTAGCTCATCATTAAAAATTAAAAGCCAAGGTGAAGTCCACTATTTTAACTCAGAGGACTCCAAAGAAGCCTATTTTGACGACAACTATCTATATTTAAATCAGAACCCACTAATAGAAATTTCTAAAATACTATTAAAAGGACCTCATAACTTAGAGAATGCTTGTGCCGCAATTCTCGCTGCACATTTAGCGGGATTATCGCCAAAGTTTATTTCTCAAGGACTAGAAAACTTTAAAGGACTGCCAGAACGACAAGAATTAATTTGTGAAGTAAATAACATAAAATACTACAACGACAGGCAAGGAACGGCAGTAGACGCTACGATTAAGGCCCTAAATGGCATATTCGGAAACAAAACTCTAATTTTTGGAGGAATTAACAAAGGAATGTCGATCGACAATTTGGCCCAAACAATCAATCAAAATAACGTAATCGCAGTTGGAATTAAAAGCCCGTTTTGCACTGAGCTTGCACCACATTTGAACAATTACCACCAAGCAGAAACGCTAACAGATGCAATTAATTTAGCAAGCAAAATCACTAAAAAGCCTGGATGTGTCATATTTTCACCTGCTTGCGAATACGGACCATACTTTAACCCGCTTACTGGGCACGAAGATGCCGAAAATTTTAATAAAATTGCCCTCAACTTGACTTGACTCATTCGTAATTAATTCTATATTATGATTATCCACCTTACTAAAAAGAAACAAACATGCAAGATACCCAAAAGGACTCACCAAATACAAAATAACAAGAGAACCCAGCCAACCTTTTACCGCTAGTAGAAGACGACAAGGGCGCAGGACTTAACATTATCATAAACTTCTGGTAAGACGACTTACCACCGAGTACTCAAGTAGCTACTACTTTATTTTGGAGTACAGACGCAAAAAAATAATCTTTTTTATACCATTTACCAAGATTCTGTGATATGATACCCATGAGAATCAATTTTTTTTACTAAAGATTATTTTAAATTTTCGTAGGGAACGTAGGGAAATATTGAGTAACAAAATTTTTAAATAATGAACACAAATAATCGGGAAAATCCATTAGATAAGTGGCTTGAAAGAAATACAAGTCTGCCATCTAACCCTTCTTCTAAGAGCTCTTCAGATAGTTCTTTAAATATGGATAAATCAACATCTGAAAAAAAAGGTTTCTTTAATAGATTTAAAAAGAAACCACCGGCTACACCACATAAAGCGCCCACCGAGGCTCAGCCTTTACGGCAACATCAGACAAAAAGCACTGATCCAGTCGCAAGCAAAGTTAACCATCATGGTCCCAAAAAATCTTTTGGCCATAAACCAACACCCCCAAATCCACATAAGGATCAAAGACCTGCTCGACCCCACCATAATCAACAAGCTAAGTCTGGGCGAAAACCTTTTAAAACGAATCCAAAATACGATTTACCCGCTGCTACTGAGACTAAACCTATTAAGCCTGCTCAATCTATTTACCACGAAAAAGTTAGATTTATACCTCTAGGAGGATTAAACGAAGTAGGTAAAAACATGATGGCTATCGAGTACGGTAACGACATTGTTATTATCGATATGGGCCTTCAGTTCCCAGACGAAGATATGTTAGGTGTAGATTACATTGTTCCGGATATTACATATTTGAAAGATAATATGCACAAAATCCGTGGAACCCTAATCACTCACGCCCACCTTGACCATATTGGAGGTATTGCTTTCGTAGCACCTCAAATTAATAGTCCTGCCATGTTCGGACTTAGACTTACTATGGGTCTAATTAAAAAACAAATCGACGAACATAGCGCCGCTAAAGGATTAAAACTAGTAACTGTAGAACCAAAACAAAAATTCAAATTAGGAGTCTTTACTATCCAATTCTTTAGAGTTAATCATTCAATCCCAGATTCAACCGGAATAATTATCGAAACACCAGAAGGCCTAATAGTTCATACAGGTGACTTTAAATTTGATTTCACGCCTGCAGACGGCCTACCAATGGATATGGAAACCTTAAAATGGCTCGGTTCGCAAAAAGTATTAGCTTTATTCTCAGACAGTACAAATTCAATGAAGCCCGGTCACACTTTATCTGAAAAAGTAATTGGGGAAACCCTAGACGAAATTATTGGACAAACTAAAGGACGACTTATTATTGCATCATTCTCGTCTTTAATCGGAAGAATGCAACAAGTGCTTAATGCCGCCATGAAATATAATAAAAAAGTATTTATTAGTGGACGAAGCATGGTCGATAACATCGAAATTGCTACTAAGCTAGGATACCTAAAATATCCAAAAGATTTAGTAAAACAATTAAATAGATCTAAAAAAGAAGCCACTCATGATAACGCCTTAATTTTGACTACTGGCAGTCAAGGTGAAGCCATGTCGGCTTTAACAAGAATGTCATTAAACGAACATAAACACGTAAAAATAAACGCAAAAGACACTGTGATTTTCTCGTCAAATCCTATTATCGGAAACGAAAAAGGAATTATAGCTGTAGTAAATGAACTTTGTAAAAAAGGAGCCAACGTAATTAGTAATCAAATAATGGACGTCCACACTACGGGTCACGGTCATCAAGAAGATTTAAAACTAATGCTTGATCTAGTAAAACCAAAATACTTAATCCCTGTACACGGAGAGTACTACATGAGAAAAGCACATAAAGACTTAGCAATTGAAAATAAATTAGTACACGAGAACAATGTAATTTTAGCTCAGAACGGAAGTGTAATCGAAGCTAAAAATGGAATAGTGCAATTGTCTGCAGAAACGGTTCCAGCTAACTACATACTAGTAGACAACCAATCTGGGGACTTAAGCGATATAGCCTATGGAATCCTATCAGAAAGACAAGCAATGGCAGGTAACGGAGTTATAACTATTAATATTCCATTAAACCTTAGTAATAAAATCGGAAAGATAACAGTAGAATCAAACGGCTTTATTTACATGAAAGAAACTAAAAGAATACTAGAGGATATTCGTAATAACGCTAAAATATTTATCGACAGATTTTTAGTAAGAAACAAAAATAAACTCAATAAAGAACAGTGCATAAACGAATTAAAAGCTCAAACTTATAGACTTCTTAGTGACAAAATCGAAAGAAGACCGTTAGTAATAGTAAATTTAATAGAGTTTTAAACAAAATTGTTCACAACTTAAAATAATGTATGTGTAAAAAGTGTTAATAGTTTACCTATTAACACTTTTTTTCTTCAAAACTATAAAAACAGTATAAATTGTTTTAAACACTACAGTCTAAAACTTATACACAAATCAATATTGGCTTCTGTTCGAAAAACATCTTTTTAAAAAGAAAACTTACTATTCTAATTATTAACAAAAATCCATCGCAATCAAAGTAAAAAGCAACCGTAAACACAAACTTATACACTTCTTATACACAACTTTTACACAGGAAATACATTTTAAACAATTATTCTTTTATCCTTATAAATAAATAAAAACCGATTAAAAACAAAATATTGAAAAACTTTTTTAACAACTTACGCACAAAAATTAAATTATAACTGTATTTATAAAAGGATTCTGGATAATTGCAAACACAATTAAAAAGTAAAACCCTTTATTATAAACAAAGTTTTGTATGTCAAATTATCACGATTTTCACACCTTCTATTATAATTACTATTAATTTAAATATATTTAAATACTTATTATTATATAAAAGCTTAATGTTTTAAACACTTGTAAATTATTTTTCAAAGTGATTAAATTAAATCCTTAAAAACAAAAAAATATTATGAAACTTAAATTAAACCAACAAGATATTAACTTTGCCTTAAACTTAGTATTAAAAGCTATTAATCCAAATAATACTTTACCGATCTTAAATAATATTTTACTTGAAGCTAAAGATAATAAATTATTTTTAGCAGCCACAAACTTAGAAATTGCAATTTCATTAGATATTCCAGCCCAAGTAATTACAGAAGGAAAACTAACAGTCCCAGCTAAATTAATTTCTAGTTATGTTTCACTTTTACCAAATGAAGAGTTAGAAATAGAGGTTTTAGAAGATTTATCTTTAGAGATAAAAAGTGCTAAATCGGATACAAAAATCAAAGGATTAAAAGCTGATGACTACCCGAATATTCCTAAAATTAATGAGGATAAATCGTTTATAATACCTGCAAAACTTCTTGAAAAGTCTATTATCGAAACTGTTTTTGCAGCATCTTTAAATTCCTCTAGACCAATTTTATCGGGTGTATATTTAAAAATTGAGGCTAATCAAATCACGTTTGTTTCAACAGATAGTTACCGTTTAGCGGAGAAAAAATTAAAAATAGAAACTGCTGTTTCAGAAACCATGGAATGTATAATTCCAGCAAGAACTATGCAAGAATTGGCTAAAATATTGAATAATTTCGATAAAACTTCAGTAAAAGTAATTGTTTCAAAAAATCAAATTTTATTCCAAATTGATAACATAAACCTTACTTCTCGTTTAATTGAAGGGAATTTCCCGGACTATACAAAAATAATTCCAACTGAGTCTAAAACAATATTTACGGTAAAAAAGGTCGATTTAGAGTTAGCCTTAAAGAGAATTAGTCTTTTTTCTAGAGAAATAAATAATTCAATTCACCTAGAAACTAATCCTGAAGCCAAAAAACTAACTATTCTAACCGACGAAACCCGTATTGGAGAAGAAAAATCACAACTTGATATTGAAATTACCGGAGAAATGAATAAAATATCGCTGAACTCACAATACATGTTAGATGTATTAAATGTGAAGGAGGGCGATGAAATTATCGTTGAGATAAACGAAAAACTGTCCCCAATTAAGATTCGTCCAAAAAAAGCGGACGATTATACTTACATAATAATGCCTTTAAAGGTTTAAATTTTTGTTTAATTAATGGACTATACGAACGCCATTCAATATTTACCAAATAAGGTGAATCAGGATTTTTTTAGACTTTATGATCAATTCGATCAGGTTATTTTATCTGGATGTGGAAATATTTCATCTAAGTCTTTTTTAGTATCAGATTTTTACAGGTATGAAAAAGCTAAAAATATAATTTGGATAGTTAATGATATTAGTGAAAAGGAAACGCATAAAAAAATGCTTCAGTTTTGGACAAATTCAGAAATTATAGATTTTGAAATTGAAGAAAATGGGTTTAACGATAAAGCTATCAGTAGAAGAAATAACGGTAAAATTCTAAATTTAATAAGTAAATTACACGATCCACAGAAAAGAATTGTTTTAGCAACTTACCAAGACATTCTTACTTTAACCCCAAAAAAAGAAGATTTAATCGAGCAATCAGTTAAATTTAGTAAAGGCGATAAGTTATCATTAGTTCAAATTTTCGAAAAATTAATCGACATGAACTTACATACCGCAAAAGACTTTCACGTAAGTAAAGGAGAGTATTACTGTAGAGGAAATATTATAACTGTTTTTCCTTATAATTTAGATTTTCCTATTAGAATAACTGTAGATTTTGACGAAGTAACCGAAATACATTGCGTAGATAACGCCCAAAAAGAAATTACTGCGTCACTCGATGAAATTACAATTATCCCTATTCTTGAGCCATCGGCAGAAAACCATTTTAATCAGTTTATTGCTAGTAATACTATTTTTATTGAAGACGAACTTGAGGTAATAGATGATTATTTTAGTATCTGGGATTCATTTACATCTTTAATAAAAGCCAAGAAAATAAGTTTTCAAACCTTTAACGAAGATGAATTTAATCATAAAAACTTACAGTATGTATCTACTTTGCAGTTTCACACTGTCCACGATTTTACGACAGAACTTCAAGATAAAAAGAAAGATAATTGGAAAGTTGTAATTTTTACAAAACACTTTGACGAAGTTAAAAACATTTTAGATGACAAAAACGTAGTTCACCACACAGTAAAAAATACTTTCAACTCAGTGGATTCAGGAGTTTTATTAGTCCCGATAGATAAAGACATATCATTACCGCTCCCCTTTCAAAATCCCAATTTAAAACTATCGATAATTACAGATAAAGACATTCTGTCTTTAAATAAAGACGTAAAGCAGTATAAAAATAACCAAAAAGTTTATTTAGATTTACTTACAAGCTTAAAAGTCAATGATTTGGTAGTACATGCCGATCATGGGGTGGCTAGATTTTTAGGACTAGAAAAGAAAACCGTAGACGCTATCACTAAAGAATATTTAAAACTTGGATACGCCGAAAACGACAAACTTTTTGTACCAATTGATCAAGCCGATAAAGTTAGTAAATATATTGGCGCCGAAGAGCTAGCACCTAAACTTACCAGACTTGGTTCGGCTGAATGGGTTACTGTTACAAATAAAGTAAAAGCTGAAACCCAAAAAATCGCTAAAGAATTATTGAAACTGTATGCAGCTCGCAAAGCTGCCCGAGGAGTTAGATTTAAAATTGATACTAAAGAACAAGACTTATTTGAAGAAAGTTTTGGATACGAACCAACTCCAGGTCAGGTAAAAGCAATTATTGACGTAAAGAAAGATATGGAAAGTGAACTTCCTATGGATCGTTTAGTTTGTGGAGATGTAGGGTTTGGTAAAACCGAAGTTGCTATGAGAGCAGCTTTTAAAGCTGCTAAAAGTGGCAAGCAGGTAGTTTTTATTTCACCAATTACAATTTTAGCCGATCAGCATTATCGATCTTTTAAAGAAAGAATGGATAAATTCCATATAAGAGTAGATATGATTAGTCGGTTTAAAACAAAATCTGAACAAAAAGAAATATTAAAAAGACTCGAAAAAGGCGAAATAGATATAATTATAGGTACGCATAGACTTATTCAGGTAGATGTTAAATTCAAAGATTTAGGCTTAATTATTATCGATGAAGAACAAAGATTTGGTGTACAACAAAAAGAAAAACTAAAAGAGATGAGAACAGAAGTAGACGTGTTAACTCTTACCGCAACGCCAATCCCAAGGACTTTAAATATTTGCTTAAATAAATTAAGAGATATTAGTACCATTACAACTCCTCCACCAGGGAGGCTCCCTGTTATTACCGAAGTTAGAAAGTTCTCAGATGAATTAATTAGAGATTCTATACAAAGAGAATTAGATAGAGGTGGACAAGTTTATTTTTTACATAATAAAGTTCAAACAATCGACTCAATGGCGGTTAAACTAAAACAGTTATTACCGCACGCAAACTTTGTTGTTGCCCACGGACAATTATCGGCAACAGAACTAGAAAAAAGAATTATTGGATTTAAAAACAAGGATTACGACGTTTTAGTTAGCTCAACAATTATTGAAAACGGAATCGACCTACCAAACGCAAACACCTTAATTGTAAATAGCGCCGAAAAGTTTGGGCTTGCCCAGTTGTATCAATTAAGAGGACGCGTAGGACGTGGTAGGTCCCAAGCATACGCTTATTTCTTGTATCACGGCCAACGACTAAAACTTGATGCTAAGAAGCGTCTAAGGGCAATCGTCGAGGCTTCTGAGCTTGGATCGGGTTTTCAAATTGCAATGAAGGATTTAGAAATCCGTGGAGCCGGCGAAATACTTGGAGCAAATCAATCGGGCGCAATGAATGTAGTTGGGGTAAGTCATTTTATTAGAATGTTAAACAAAGCTGTCGAAGATTTACAATCTGGTAAAACATCTGAAACCGAAGAAATTCAAGAAGTCTCAATTGAATTACCTATCAATGCTTACATTCCAGATAATTACATTGTAAATTCTAAAGATAAAATTAATTTCTATCAAAAGCTATCTTCAGCCGATACAACTGAATACCTAAAAGAAATCGAAGAAGATCTCGAAGAAGAATTCGGAAGACTGCCAAACGAAGTATTGAACTTATTTAGAGTGATTGAATTGAAAATCCACGCTAAAATAGCCAATTTAGTAAATATTAAAGCTGAAAACTCCCCAATTACAAAATCGGGTAAAATGATCGTACTTACAATGTCCGACAAAATCCGCCCTGAAAACATTATGAACATGCTGGACTATAGCGATAAATGGCAAATTTCTGGAAACAAACTAAAAATTGCCCTAGAGGATCTAGGCGCTCACTGGTTCGCAGCTTTAACAGAGTCAGTACAAGCTTTGGGTGTGAAAAAGGAAGTTAAGTAAAAAGTTTTATTTAGGTATTAACGTCCGCCTACAAAAATAGTTTCGCCGGCGAAAGTGGGCACTAGGGGCTTAAGACATATTCGGGCAATTCGTAAACTGTACTTGTAATTTAGGTAGGTTTCGCTATAATACTCTATACGAAACGCTTGTTCTTTTATTTATTGGGGATGAATTTGGTTTTCGATTCGAGTGAACCGAGAATGTAAATTGCTATGTCGGGATCGCGCTGTCTCCCGGTAGATCCGTCCAGCGCAAAAATAAATGCTAACTTTGATCAAGAAGAAGCTACTGTTGCAAATTTAAGAGCTTTTGCTCCTGCTTTTGCTTAGTCTTTTTCTCAAAAAGCTTTAGTCGGCCTATAGCGCCGGCGACCCTTTGGTGTTTTTCCTCGGAACTTCATAGGGCAATCTTAGAGGATAGATTTTAACCGCCTTCTTCAGCTAAAATTGAAGCTCTAAAGAATAGAGATATATGGGCTTTGGCCTATGTTTAATCCTTATATTTCGAATAAACAAATTTAGGCTATCATAGTAGACGTTTACCTTCTCCACTTGAAGACCGGGGTTCAAATCCCCGCATCTCCACCAAAAAATTTGAGCGCCCATTCGGGTGATCATATTTTTTATTGTGCAAATTGTGAGTTGTACCCCGGCCCGGGGTTTGCTTAAGAATGCGACGATGAACCGCAAGGTTAGCGAGTCGGATTATTAAGTACGACGAAGTGCAAATCCCCGCATCTCCACCAGTATTATGCTTGACAAAAAATAATTAATTCGCGAAACTTGGGCTTGATTAATATTTCCTATGTCTATAAAAAGCGATAATTTGTCTCTAGAAAACATTCCAGATAAGCCAATTAGTAATTGCCATGAACGCCTAAGCGCTATATCCCAAACCGAAATAGCTATTAAAGAAACTGAAATAGTTGCAGATAGATTAAAAGATTTATTATGGCCTCTAGAAATTACTGATTCTGTAATCAAGATTTCCCCAGCTTTACCATCACCTACATCAACGATTTTTGATATATAGACCCTTGTACAAATTTATCAAGGCAATGCAGCGCTTATAACTTCTTTAAAGCAAAGTGCTGAAATGGACGCACTAACCGGTCTGTATAATAAAAAAACAGGGACAGAGAAAGCTACTAAAGCTTTTAATCAAGCAAAAGAAACTCTTAATGAAGACGAAGCTTTTTGCTTTATGTTTCTAGATATTGATAATTTTGGTCGCTTCAATAAGGTTTACCATAGTCAAGTTGGCGATATAGTTTTAAGGTTTGTTGCCACATGTCTTAAGGATGTCCTTCGTAAAAATAGAGGCCAGTTTACCTATAGATTTGGCGGGGAAGAGTTTGGAATTATTATTCCTAAATTAATATTAGCCACTTCGTATAAAGTACCAAAAATAATTTATCAAGATTACTTAGAACTTTTTGTCGCAAGAAGAAGCGAATTATTAGCTGAGATAAAGTCAACTAGTCCTACGGTAATGCCTCCGGATGACTTGTTAGTAACCTTAAGCGTAGGTGCCTATTTAATTGATAAAGAAAACATACAGCATACTAATTTTAATTACGCCAAGGGTCAGGCCGATGCTGCCCAAGTTTACGTAAAAGCAAAAGGTAAAAACCAAGTTCAAATTATTGTAAACGCAACTGTTCAAATTTAAATTTTACCTATCTTAAAAAATCCACTATGCTACCAACAAGCATTTAATTTTTTATATGGTAGTCGCAAAATCTAAAACAACCAAAAAAACAGTTCTAAAATCTTCGGTTAAAAAAGCAACCGTAAAATCTGTTTCAACAAAAAATACTCCTCATCTAAAAGATGAAATTCAACAATATTTTGCTGAATTTTTAGGAACGGGTCTTCTTACTTTTGTAGTAACAATGGCAGTTGGTTTCGGAGACATGCCGCTAGCTACGCCTTTATTGGCCGGTCTTACGCTAGGATTATTAGTTTACACTTTAGGTGGAATTAGTGGAGCAAATTTAAATCCAGCAGTCACTTTAAGTTTATTCGTAACTAGACAATTACATTATAAAACAGCAATTTTTTATATTTTAGCTCAACTTACCGGGGCAATGTTTGCGGTTACAACTTATTATAGTAGCGGATTCCCATTGCCGGCTGCAAACTTAGACCATGCAGGGATTTTATTTATGGTCGAAGCCATAGGGACTGCCATCTTAGCATTTGGAGTTGCTGCCGTAGCTCATAAGAAAGTAACACAAAGTGCTTCTGGCTTAGTAGTAGGGGGATCACTTGCTTTAGGAGCTACACTTGCCGGAACGCTAACTTTTGGGTTAATCAATCCTGCTATTGCAATTAGTTGGGGCTTATTTACTCCTACCTATATTTTAGCACCATTCGTTGGTGGATTAGTTGGGGCTTTGGCTTACAAATTATTAATCTGGAAGTAGAGTTCTATGTCTGTCTTTGATGATCTTACTGATAAGCTTAAAGAAAAAGCAGCTTCTTTAAATATTTCTGCTAGCACTGTAGTTGAGCAATTTATTAGAGGATCCGGAAAAGGTGGTCAAAAAGTAAACAAAACTTCTAGTACCGTTCAGTTAAAACATATTCCAACGGGCATCGAAATCCGGTGTCAAAAACATAGGGAGCAAAGCAAAAATAGAACGGCTGCTTTAAAGATTTTAATTTCTAAAGTAGAGCATTTAAAATTAGGAAAAGAATCTCAAATTTCTAAAAAAATTTTCAAACTAAAAAAGCAAAAACAAAAAAGATCCAAGCGATCTCAACAAAAAATCCTAGATCAAAAATCTTTAAGAGGTGACTTAAAAACAGCTCGCAAAAAAATTCTTTAAACAAAACGTACCCAAGTTATGCACAGGACTTAAAACTTGAAGCAACTTGTATCCCATTTTAATTCATCAAATCCCTCTCAATGCTAGTACTTTTATCCCCTTCTAAAACTCAGAATTTTGAACCTTTAAACCAAAAACTAAAGTGTTCCTTACCAACTTACAAGTCTGAAATTTCGCAATTAATTTCTGCCTTAAAAGATTTAAATCAAAACGAAATTGGGCAGTTAATGTCGATTAGTCCAAGGCTTGCCGAGTTAAATTATTTAAGATTTCAAAACTTTAAATCTGAGTTTAATTTAGAAACTGCAAAACCTGCCTTGTTTGCTTTCGAAGGAGATGTTTATACCGATATCGTAGCTAGCCAATATTCTAACAAAGAATTAGATTTTGCTAACAATACTTTAAGAATTTTATCTGGATTATACGGAATTTTAAAACCTTTAGACTTGATTCAGCCTTATCGACTTGAAATGAAAACTAAACTAAAAACTAATCAGTACAAAGACCTGTATCAATTTTGGGATAATAAAATTACT
>CALQZM010000021.1 GCA_943349385.1 Candidatus Peribacteria bacterium | reverse complement strand
GTTTATTGAAAATTGATGATTTTGTTAATTTAGAGCCTAGTTTAAGTTTAAAAGACGGTATTGATGGGCATTTAGTTACCGGTCATGTCGATTTTGTAGCTAAGTTTTTAAAGGTTAGTGATTCCAATGAGTATTATTTTGAACTACCAAAAATGTATACAAAATATATTGCTTTAAAAGGCTCTGTCACTGTAAACGGCATTAGTTTAACTGTTAGTGAAGTTAATGATGCTCAGTATTTTAAGGTAAGTTTGATCCCTGCTACTTTAAACCATACTAATTTTCAGTTTCTAACAGTGTCGAGCTTAGTGAATGTTGAGGTTGATTTATTGGCTCGGTATATGGAAAAGTTGATATCTAAGTAATATTGGTTTATTAAATATAAGTTTATGAAAAAAATTGCCTTAATTGGTTCGAATTATTATCCTGAAATTACTAGTGGATTAAGCAATACATTTTTAAAATTATGTAGAGATTCTAACTGGCATGTTGATGAGTTTATGGTTTATGGTGTTAGTGAAATGCCTTTAAAGTTTAAGTCTTTAGCATTATTAAACGAGTATGATGGTATTGCTGTTTTGGGTTGTGTTGTTAAGGGGGAAACTTACCATAATAGTTTAATTAATTCGTATGTGTTTAATAAGATCTATGATTTGAGTCTTGAATATATGATTCCTCTTGGTTACGGTATTTTGAATGTGAAGTCCTATGATGATGCTGTTGCGAGGTCTTTATTAAATAAAAATAATCGAGGCATAGAAGTTTTTGAGTCATTGGAATTAGCTGTTGTCTAGTTTTTCTTTACAGTTAATAATGTCTACATAAAGAGCTAATCGCGCGGTTTAACGATGCAGTTTTTGGTTTTTGTTGGAAAAATATAATAATCTTAGTTAGTTATTTTTAACTTAATTTTATGTATCGTATTTTAATAATTTCTAGTGGTCAGTTTTCGGACATGTATTATAATCGTTTTAAGGATAAATTTTTTCAATCTGTAACTGTTGTTTTACATGAAGATTTTGATTTTAATGATTTAAAGCAAGATATGTACGATGCTGTTATTTATCAAATTAGTTATCCTTTATTTGAGAATATATATGAGCTGTCTGAAAGAATTAGAAGCAATTTTCAAGGTGTGTTTATTTTGGTTGATTATTATTCGTATATTAAACACAAGTTAATTGCAGCTAGATTGAATGTAGAGTGTTATTATCCCCTAATTGATGGTGTAGTTGGGTTGATTAGGCAAACAAGATTTTGTTTAGTGAGTAAATACAATATTGTAGATGATTTTCTTGATTATAAAGATCTAAAATTATCTTTATCTGAAAGAGTTTGTTTTAGAGGTGATTTGCGTATTGATCTAAGAAATCGTGAATTTGAATTGCTAAAATTTTTAATGGAAAATCCCAATAAAGTTTTTACGCGTCAATATTTACTAGAGTCAATCTGGGATATTAATGCGATAATTCCAACTAATACTGTAGATACCCATATTAGTATCTTACGTAAAAAGATCGATTCTAGTTTTGATGAAAAAAGATTGCAAACTGTGCATCATGTTGGTTATAAGTTAAGTTAGTATTTAAAATATTTTATTATGGACGAAAAAGTTGTAATGCATCATTCGTGTGGTTTTGTAATTTTTGCCGAAGTTGATGGAGTTAGAAAATATTTGCTTTTAAAGTATCCCGAAGGGCACATAGATTTTGTAAAAGGTCATATTGAAAATGAAGATGAAAATGAGCTTGAGACTGCTAAACGTGAATTGTTAGAAGAAACTGGGATTGCTGAAGTTGAAGTAGTTAAGGGATATCTGAATGTGATGAACTATGATTACTTTAGAGAAGGATTAAAGCATGTTAAGAAAGTTGACTATTTTTTAGGTAAAGTCGAATTTCAAGAAATATCTGTTTCAGATGAACATTTAGATTTTATTTGGTGTGATTATGAAAAATCATTGCAAACTGTAACTTATGATAATGCTCGTGATATTCTAATTAGTGCTGAAGCGTTCTTGACTGTCTTCTAAGCTCTGGGTTAATCGAGTTTGCCCTAGGAGCTTGCTTAACTTGATTGCGTAGCTTAGATTTGGTGTTTGAGCAGTGTAGTGCATATTGTTTTCGGCTTGAAAGCTATAATTTTGTAATTTTTGAGTAATTTTTGCTTTGTCGGATTTTAGGATTTGCGGATTTTGTTTGTAGTATTCGTAAAAGTACTCCCAGTTGTTGTTTGGGTCTATTTGAATTGCTTTTAGATAATTTTGGTTACTTTTTTTAGAGTCATTCTTTTTTAAATATAAACCCCCTAGTCTGTTGAGACTAAAGGCATCTAGCTTGTTGTAATTGATGTGACTCTCTAGGGTTTGGATTTCTTTATCTGAATCTTTTTGTTGTTTGTAGATATCTGCTAAAATAATTTTGCTGTTTTTGTAATTAGTTGTTTCTAAGATTTTAGCGCTAATTTCGGAATTTGAAGTAATAAGTTTTTGACTGATTTTTAATTTAAACTCATTAAATAGCCAGAATCCAGATAGTGCTACAATAATTAGTAGCAATGTTATTTTAGCTTTTAAGTTTATTTGTAATGGATCATGATTGTCTTTAAGATTGCTTATCAGCATTCCCGTAAGCATAAATATTATAAAATAATTACTTACAAAATTAAGATTATAGTCTATTTGATTATGTGCGAAGCCGCCTAGTATGCTAATTAAAATTAAGGCATTAGTTGGATCATTGAGGATCTTTGTTTTATTTTGAATAACAATTTTGATTATGAAGACTAGGAGTGTAATGAACAGCAGTAATGCAATAAGTCCTTTTTCGACTGCTATTTTCAAGAATATGTTATGCGGATGCGGTGCATTAGCAATGAATCTAGGTTGGACTTGTGGATATATAAAAGAAAAGCTTTCCGGTCCATAGCCAAATAACGGTTTTTGAATAATTAATTTAGGTGTGTTAATAAAAAATTCGCTTCTTTCGTTTATTGAGGTGATTCTTTCGGTACTATTAAAGGTAATTTTTTCGGTTAAGTTTTGTTGTTCTAGGTTTAAATTTTGTCGTATTTGATTGATCCCCAAAGCTAATAGTCCACTAAGAATTATAATTATTACAATATTTAAGACAGTTTTATATTCTTTTCTATAAAAGTAATAAAGATTTATTATTGATAATTGTCCTATAAAAACTAGCAATCCACCTCTTGAGAAAGTTAAAAATAAGGCTGTGGCACTTAATAACAAGCAAAAATATCGCAATTTTAAGTTTTCGAGAGTTAGAATTAAAGGTGTAGTTAAAAGTAAAAATAGGGCAAATGCATTTGGAAAGTAGTTAGCTTTATTGTATGCACTTAAAAAAGTACCAGCTATTCTATTTTCTTCTCTAAATAAAAATTGAGAAACTCCTATTATAGCTTCAATGCTTGCGAAGCCAACAAGGCTTAGTAAAATTAATTTGTTACTAGATTGGTCTAACTTTGAATTTGAAAGAACTAAGAAATATACTAATATACTGACTTCAAAGGTTATTTCGCTTAAGC
The DNA here is from genome assembly GCA_943349385.1 of Candidatus Peribacteria bacterium. Lineage (GTDB taxonomy): Bacteria > Patescibacteriota > Gracilibacteria > UBA1369 > CALQZM01. The sequence goes on along the minus strand of CALQZM010000021.1, from coordinate 7,971 downwards.
CTAGGTTTCCTGTTTGGCTTAATATTAGGCTTAAAATATTTGTTACAATTAATAATAGCGATACAGTAAATATTTCTTTATTTAAACTAACTTTTTTAAGTAAATTTAATACCAATAGTAAGAAAACTCCTGTAGATAAAGCTATAATTGCTTTAGGATGGCTAACATTGTTAAAGATTAGGCTTATACCCAATATAATGACTGTAATAAATGGCATTAACTTGAATTTGAACATGTTTTATGTGGACATTATTTATGAAATTATGATAGCTTATTTTCGCTAAAATAATAGCATAATGGCCGAAGTGGCGGAATTGGTAGACGCGCGGGATTCAAAATCCCGTTCATGCAAGTGAGTAAGGGTTCGATTCCCTTCTTCGGTACCATGATTACAGTTGAGATAACAGGTTTAAAGGCCTGTTTTTCTTTATATATAGACCTAAAAGCTAGTTTTTTAGAATTTTGTAGATTTACCTTGACAATTAGTGTAAAAGTTAGTATATTACGCCCTTGTTAATTTATTTAATTTTTCAATATGAAAAATCTATTACTTACATTAATGATCGTAGTAGGAGTAGTTGCTTCTCCAGTAGTAGCATCAGCTTACCAAACAGATCGTTATACTGATGGTTATTGGGATTCTTATACTGTTACCGAAAGAGTAGCTTATTGGACACCAGTAAAAAGATTAGTGTGTGAAGACAGATATTCAAGATACGACCGTTATTACGGTTATAACGATGAATATTGTTATTATGTTACTGATAGAGTTAAAAAATATAAAAGTGAAAAAGTAACTAAATATAGATGGATTGAGTATTCTTATAGCAGACCATCTTACCGGTCAACTGAAAGAGCTTATAATGCTGGATACGGTGACGGTTACTACGATGCAGACACTGGTCGTTCATATAACAACGACAGATACAATAACTATTACTCAGGTTATTACGGATACGAACTATAGTAGTTTGATATTATAATCAAAAAAGAGCCGCCTAAGTGTTTAGGCGGCTCTTTTTATTGTGTCATTCTTTTGATTCTATCTTTACGGTTTTTAGTTATAGCGAATCGATGGGCTTCGTTTCTAAGTTGTTGTATTAGATTTAAAGTTGGTGAATTGAATGGTAAAATTATTTTTTGTTTATCTTCGGTAAAAAGTTCTTCGTTCTTTTTGGCTATTGATATAAATGGAATATTGCATTTATAAAGTTTTTTGGCTTTTAGAGTTGCAGAAAGCTGGCCTTTGCCTCCGTCTATAATAATTAGATCAGGTTTCGTAATAAATGATTGATCGTATATTTGTTTTTGAGTGTAGTAACCATAGTTAAAGTTTTTATTGTTGATTGTAATGAATCCGATTTGGGTAATAATATCAATTAAGTCTTTGTCGGTAGTATTTAATAGGTATCGTTTAGCTTTTAATTTTTGGATGCTGCATTGTAAAAATCCTTCAATTAATTCTGGTGGAGTATCTTTAAGGTTAGTAAGTTCCAGGCTTATGGTTTGGTTTTCATGTTCAGTGAATGTAATTAATCCTAATTCTTTTTTTTGCTGTAATAAAGTTAAACAGTTGTTTTTCTTTTTTACAATATATTTGTCTGGTAAACAGGCAAGGTATTTGAGTCTTCGTTTTACAACTTCAAAAAGTGAGTCAAAATCGTTAATGTCTCCTTTTTCTAATTCTTTAATATTGAAAATTCGGTAATTTTCTTTACTTGGTAGTCCGTTTTCAAATACTACCATGCTGCCAACTGTTTCTGTACCTTGTAAATGTGATATATCGTAACATTCTATTCGTTTTGGCGCTTTTTTAAGGTTTAAAATAGTTTTAAGATTATTTAAGGTTTCATTGCTTTCATGGTGGTTGCTATTCATCCATTTTACCCGCATTAATTTTGCGTATTGTTCAGCATTTTTAGTTGCAAGTGCTATTAGATCATTTTTTCGTCCAATTTGAGGTACTTCAACTTTTACGCTACTGCCTTTTTCGTGGGTAAGCCAAGTTTCTATGTTTTTTTGTTCTGTTAGGTTTTCGGCAATTAGAATTGTTTTGGGGATATCTTGGGTGTTGCTGTAGTAAAGTTTTATAAAATTAGTTAAGGCTTCTTTTAGAGCTTCGTCGATATTTTGAATTAAGTTAGTTGCAGGTAAAATAAAATTTTCTTGTGAAATTAATTTGCCTTCGCGGACCTGAAAAATATTACTAAAATATTGGTTGCTATCAAATATTACATCAATTACATCGCAATCTTCTTGGGTTGGATTATTAATTTTTTGTTTTTCAATAGTCTTAATTAAAGATTGTAGACGGTCTCGCATTATTGCTGCTTTTTCAAAATCTTTGTTAACGGCAAATTCTTGCATCTTCTGTTCAATAATTTTGATAATATGGGTATGCTTTCCTTTGAAAAACTCAATTATTATATTAATTATTTCTCTATATTCTTGAGGATTTAGGTCTGAAATACAGGGTGTATGGTTTGGATCAATTTGCTTGAATATACACGGAGATTTGAGTTTTTGATTTTTTGTTATAAATCCATCTTTGGCTAGTTCCACATTAATTTGGCATTTTGGATAAGGTAGTAATGAGCTAATTAATTTAATACTATTTTTTACGTCGAAACCTGAGGTTTTTGGCCCAAAGTAGGTTGCTTTATCTTTTAAAATTTTGCGGGTTAAATAGATTCGTGGAAACTCCTCGTTAGTTGTTATTTTAATATAGATAAAATTCTTATCGTCTTTCATTAAAACATTGTATTTTGGCTTTAGTTCTTTTATTAGATTCGTTTCTAGCATAATTGCTTCTAATTCTGAATCTACCTCTATAAATTCAATGTCGTCAATTTTTGATACTAGTACTCTGATTTTTGGACCGTGATCTTTGTTTTCAAGAAAGTAGCTTTTAACTCTCTTTTTTAAATCTTTAGCTTTGCCTACGTAAATTACAGTACCTTCTACATCTAAATATTTATATATACCGGGTTTATTTGGGAGTCTAGTAAAAATCTTTTTTAAGTTTTGGTTGTAATCCATAGTCAAATTTGTATTTTGCAATTATAATTAATTCTGTTTTAGTGAATAATACAAGATTAATGCAGTTTGTACCAAGTCAAGATTCCGAAAAGTTATTTACTCAAACTCTAAAGTCTTTCTTGAAGTCAGAGCAGATTGTTTCGACTACTGAATACTGGGATGTAGTCGAGGATCATTTGCAACTGCTCAGGAACTTGCCTTTTACCGCAGAAGTTGCAATTTGTAATAATTTGGCTTTTGGTTTGGTAACTAAAAAAAGTGACATTGATCTTTTTATTGTATTGAAGTCCGATAGGTTTTTTATTGGTAGGTTTTTAATTACCTTAATATTGCATTTCAAAAGTTTAAGAAGATATGGGCCTAAAATACATAAGCGATTTTGCTTAAGTTTCTTTGTAGCTGATAATGATTCTAATTTAAATTTTAAAGATTTATTAATTGATGAAGATGTATATTTTTACAATTGGTTTAAAAATTTAGTTTTCTTAAAGAATAATTTCAGTCTTCAAAAAGTAATTATTGATTTAAACCGTGATAATTTTGTTTTGAGTCAGGATTTCAGGTTTCGTAATTATAAGTCCCCTACAAATTCTAAAGTAATTTTGAGTGTCAATTTTATAGAACGATTTTTTGATAATAAGTTTTTTAATTGGCTTGAAAAAATTATGGGTTTTGTACAATTAAAAAAAGCTACTTGTAGTTATAAGAAGAATAAATGTCCATATGGAATTGTAATCAAAAATGGAACTTTAAAGTTCCATTTAAGTGATATAAGAATTGACTTTAGAGCTGCTTATTTTTCTCTTTTTAAATAATCCTCTAAGAAAATTACGGCAACAGCTGCTACCGGAATAGAGATTATGATTCCGAGAAGGCCCATGAATTCAAAACCTACTAGCATTACGAATAGTACAACAATGGGGTGTAATCCTGTAGCTTGTTTCATTATCATTGGTACAAGTAAATTGTTTTCTAGCCTTTGGATTACGAAGTACAAAATAATTACAGCAATTACAATTTCTCCTGATTGGTTAGCTGCAATTGGTATTGCTGCAATTAGACCAATGATTGGTCCGATTACTGGAATTAATTCAGTAACACCGGCTACAATCCCTAGGGTAAAAGCATATTCTACTCCAATTAGTACTAGGCCTATGTATGTTAAAATACCTACTGCAAACATTAATATTATTTGTCCTCGGAGCCAGTCACCTACTTTTTTCTTTATAGTTGTGCTTTTAGCTGTAATATAGGCGTCATATTTTTTGGGAAATAAACTTAGAGTAAATTTGTCGATTACTACTTCATCTACAATCATGAAGTAAGTTAATAGTATTACTAGAATTGCGTTTCCAAGCCCGTTTGATACTGCTATTATAGTTTTAAAAGCATTGCCAGCTACAGATCTTAGTTCCTCTCCAAATTGGATTAAGTAGCTTTGCAGGTTTGACGTAAGCGAATTAGTATTAACTCCACCGAAGGTATCTTGAATAATTGGATTTAACCATTCTAGGTATCTAGGCATTTCAATTTTTCCTGTTAGTAGATTGTTAACTAAATTTTGAGCTGTTAAACCAAGATCTAATAATTCTCGTGAAAGAATTGGAATTAAATTTCCAATAAATAATACGAATCCAGTGATTATTAATATAAATATTACAATTGCCGATAAACTCCGTGGGATTCTGTATTTTTCTAGTCTATCAATTGTTGGATCAAGGGCCGTAGCAAAAAGCAGAGATACAAAGAAAATAATAATTACATCTCTAATTTGGTAAGTTAAGTATCCTAGTGTACCAAGTAAAATTGCTATTAGAATTACTTTAGTAACATCAGTGAGCGAGATTTTTATAAATCTTTCCTCAATTTTTACTTTCTTTATAACTGGTTTTTGAATTTCTAGTTCAATGCTGTTACTAGAAGCGTTTTTTATTTCTTGGTATTTCTTTTGAGCTTTTTTGGCAAATTTGTGTATTTTTTTTAAAACCATATTTTTAATAGTTAGATTGATTTTTAACTGCTTGCAATTGCTAGGACTATATTTACGATAATCCAAGCACCTGTACTTAATAGTAGACCAATAATAGCATTGGTAATTGTTTTTTTAGCGTCGTCTGTATTTTGAGTTAATGAACCAATTACGTATTGATATCCACCGAAAATTATAAATAGCATCGATATTGATCCGGCGATTATTGCTAGCATATTTAAGGCATATGAAAAGAAAATGCTTAGATACATAAATGAGATTCTGCCTGTAACAAGTGAACAGCCTAAGACATCGTTTCTAGTTAACTCTTGGTCACCTAGTTGGATTCCAGCTATTGTGGCTTGAGCTTTTAATACTCTGTTTAATTCAGTTAGGGAAGCTGAAAATCTTTCGATAGTACCAAGTTCAATAGGTGGTGCAGGTGTAGTTGCTGATGCTGGTGCTGCTGGTGCTGCTGGTGTTGCATTTAGGGAGTCCCCAAAATAGATAGATTCAAAGTTGGTAATAATTACCCTACAGTCTGCGTTACTTTTTATTATGTTTTTATTTACTTCTGGTAGTAAAGTTCGAGTGTAGCTTTGTGGATTATCAAGATCGCTATTGTTAGCAAAGGCAATACTGTTAAAACTGAATAATATGAGGGTGAAAATTGCTAATTTTTTGAACATTGAATTTTGCTTTTTGTTTATTGAAATAATTTTCGGCCTATTCTTATTATATTTGATCCATTTTCAAGGGCTTGATTATAGTCATCACTCATTCCCATAGATAAATATTTCAATTTTAGTATATGTTTATTCACGTATTTAAACAAATTTTGCATCTGTAAGTATGAATTTCGAATTGCCAAATCATTGTTTGTGTTTTCTAGGATAGTCATTAGTCCGACTAGTTCTATATTCTTATACTCTTTAATAGTATTTATGGTGTTTTTAATTATTTCTAAATCTGCTTCAAATCCTTGTTTTTGGGGATCCTTAGAAATATTTATTTGTAAAAATATTTTTGTAATTATATTAAGTTTTTGACTTTTTTCATTAATTTTTTGAGCTAGGATTAGGTTGTGAACACTTTGAATGTAATCAAAAATTTGAATCGCTTTATTGATTTTGTTGCTTTGTAGGTTTCCTATAAAGTGCTTTGTGAATTTGCGATTGGATTTACTACTTAATTCTTCAAACTTTTGTTCGGCTTCTTGGACTTTGTTTTCTCCAATGTGACTAATTGAATTTGGTAGATTTAGAATGGTTTGGGCAGATTGATTTTTAGTTACGGCTAAAATTGTTAAATCTGGGTGTTTTTGGAGTATTTTGTTTATTTCTTCACGGAAGTTCATGATTTCGAGTGGTAATTTAGTATTATTATGATACAATCAAATGGCTTTAAATAAAATGAAATTATGTATCCTACAGTTGCCTTAGTGGGTCGTCCTAATACTGGTAAGTCTACCTTATTCAACCGTATTGTTGGAAAAAAAGCCGCAATCACATTTAATGAGTCTGGAACTACTCGTGATCGTGTTTTTGAATTAATTGAATTCGATGAAATCCCTACCTTAATTGTAGATACTGCCGGCCTTGATTTTGGTAAAGCTCGTGATGAAATAGAGGCAAATGTTGTTAAGCAGACCCATATAGCAGTAGAAGATGCTGATATAATCTTATTTGTCATTGATGCCACTACAGAGCTTACTGCTGCTGATTTTAGTGCTGCAAAACTGTTAAGACAAAGTAAAAAAACGGTTATTTTAGTAGCCTCAAAGGCTGATAATCCCAAAATAGAAGATAATGTATATAATTTATACGAGTTAGGATTTGGTGAGCCAATGAAAGTTTCGGCTGTTCATAATTTAGGAATCGACTTACTAAAGCTCACAATCGAGAAAAAACTTAAAGCATTAAAATTTTCTAAGTTTAAAATTAAAAAAACTGTTTCTGATAGAACCGAAATTTGTTTTGTAGGAAGACCCAACGTTGGTAAATCCTCGTTAGTTAACTCTATTTTAGGTAAAGAGCAGGTTATTGTTTCAGATGTACCAGGTACTACCCGAGATTCTGTATCGTTGATTTTTGATTATGAGGACACTGGCTTTGTGTTAACTGATACAGCTGGTATTAGACGTAGCGGTAAGTTAAGAGAGTCTAGAGTTGAAAGATATAGCGTAATGAGAAGTTTAAAAGCAATTCAAGTAAGTGATATTTGTGTATTAGTAATTGATTCAGTTGAAAAGCTTACAAAACAAGATATGAGGGTATGTGAGTTTATATTAGATGCTAAAAAGGGATTGATTATTGTTTTGAATAAAGCCGATTTAGTTAAACCAGAAGAAAAAAATAGATTACTTGGATTATTGCATCATCGTATGCCGTTTGCTCATTTTGCACCTGTGATTTTTACATCTGCACTTAAAGGACGAAATGTATTAGAGGTGCTTTCTCAAGCTAAAACTATCTCTGCAGAACGGGTAAAACAAGTACAGACTAAAGAGATCAATTACTTCTTAGAAAGAACAGTTGGCTCACATCCGCCTAAATCTGGTATTAAGTTTAAGTTCGTTGAGCAAGTAGATGTTAATCCCCCAACCTTTTTATTTTTCGTTAATACTCCAGCAGAATTACATTTCTCGTATAAAAGATATTTAGAAAATGCTATTCGAGAAGAATTTGGATTTAATGGAACTTGTTTGGATTTAAAATTTAAAGGGAAAACCGAAGAGTCTTAGATGTTTCTTTGTAATAAAAAATAACCGCACTTATTTCGTTGCGGCTATTTTTTTGTTAGTAAGTTTTTTACTCGTTAATTTCAATTAGTTTAAGTGAGTGTAGTTGGTAAATTAGTTCAATTAACTCGGCTCGTGTTACTCCTTCGGTTGCATTGAATTTGGCTTGTTTTGATTTAAGGTTGTAGTCACCGAAATATTTGGCAGCGAAGTCTGTATCGTT
>CALQZM010000020.1 GCA_943349385.1 Candidatus Peribacteria bacterium | reverse complement strand
TTTAAGAAAAAGTTTAGAAGAAACTGGATTTAAAGTATTAGATGCCAAATTAAGTTTGTTTCCTAAAAATATTGTATTAGTAAATGATTTTGAGGCAGCTCAAAAGATATTTAACTTAATTGATAAATTAGATGAAGACGATGATGTAATGGAAGTTATTTCTAATTTTGATATTCCTGCAGAAGTTCTGAGTAGATTTGAATAAAATCTTCTTTGCCGTTGAATTCGCAATAAAAGTAACATACGGGATTGGCGTTTATTTCGATTAAATAGGGCTGATTTTTATTATCTACAATGATGTCAGCTCCTAAGAAATTGGAATTTAGTTTTTGGTATAGTTGATCGGCAATTGGCTGGAATAATTTTATAACATTAGGGTCAGTAATTTTGGGAGGTGTATAGGTTTCGAGTGAACTAATTTGGCTAAATCGCTCGTTACCTAGTTTTGGGTAAACTAATTTTATTTTATTTTTATGAAGTATTACTCGATATTCTGTACCGGTAATATATTTTTGAATTAAAAGTTTTTTATGGGTAGCAACTTCATTTAAATAAGAAATCAGCTCGGAGTTAGAGTGAAATAACTCAACTCCTTTTGAAAAACTGCCATACGTAGGTTTCGTGATCCAAGATCCCTCTGCTAAACTTTTTGGTAAATTTTTCTTGGTAGGTAACCAATAATATGTTTCTGGAAACAAAATATTCAACTCTTTGAATAATTGAATTTGCAAAAGTTTATCGTTAGCAATTTGCAAAACCATAGAATCGTTAAATGGACTTTTGTTCAGCCAAAAATACAAATCTTGTCGTTTTGTTTTTATAACTAAAATATCTTTAAAATCCCCCAATTCTTTATAAGGTAGATCTAGCTTTTGTGCTGCTAATTTTAGGCAAGTTAAACTTAGCGATAGCTTAGTTACAATTTCCGGACATGTCATTCCAACATCTCCAGTTTTGTTCTGATCCATTTAATTTAATTTTATATTCAGAATTTTCAGGCAAATTAGCTTCGATAGTTTTTGTAATTTGATTAATTACTCGAGGGTCATCACATGTACCCGCAGAGATTAAATCCCCATTCAGATTAACGATTGTAGTTTCAGCTTCCTGAGTAACTGTTGATTTTATAGTAGAATTATAAAGAGAATTAGTAAAATTTGTATTTGGAATTTTATAATCTGTAACTTGGAATAAGCCAGCTAGTGAATCTTGCAGAGTTCCTGGAACATTTACAGAATACAACTTAATAAATTCTGCCCCACAGCCTTCAAAAGCAATTGAATTTTCTTCTGGCGCTGTAGTAACTAAGGCATAAGTCACTATTCCATCTGAAGTAGAAGCTGTTTGTATATTTGAAAAGAAAAGATAGCCAACTGAACCAGCAGTTACTACGACAAGTAAAAAAACTACTAATAGATTGGCTAAACTTTTTTTCATGTTTTATTTAATTTAAGGAAATTAAGCTTGTAGAGTAAGCAATACAATTGCTACTAAAGTTTGTAGGATATTTAATCCAGATACAATCATAACAACATATGACATTGGTTTAAGTTCTTTTTCTTTACTTCCAAAATAACCAAACACACCTGCTGCAAGAGTTAATAAGATATTTAATCCTGCTAAAACAAAAATGTGATCTTGATTCATTTGTGGATTCAAACCTGAAAATTGGCTAATAAGATCCATTAAGAATCCGTTTCCCCCAAGTGTTAATACCCAAGCCGTAACAAATAATGCTAAATTTCTTTTTTTCATTTTATTATTTTTTATTAAATAAATATTTTATAACGTCTTTCAAAGAGAATCCCGCCCAGAATGCATTTAGTATTAAGAACGGATAACTTTGTAATGTATAACCATAATAAACTAATAGTGAACTACCAATCAAGTTAGCTAAATCATATTTAAATGACTTTGTTTGCCAATGACCAGTTTTATTTGAGAGAAATGCAAAGAGGATAACCGACATTCCTAGTATTCCTAAATAGGTATTTATCATATTAAATTTTATTTACAGGACACTTATTTGTTTAATGCTTCATTGTAATTTGCTGAAACTTTTTCAAAATTTACGATATTCCAAAATGCTGCTGCGTAATCAGGACGTCTATTTTGATAATTCAAATAATAAGCATGTTCCCAAACATCTAAACCAAGTAGTGGCGTTAGTCCTTCCATAATTGGTGAATCTTGATTAGCAGTTGAATGCACTACTAATTTTTTATTGGCTGTTAAAGACAACCAAGCCCACCCGCTACCAAATCTAGTTAAGGCTGCATTTACAAAATCTTCTTTAAACTTTTCTACTGAACCAAAAGTTGCAACAATAGCAGCTTCTAGTTCGGGACTTAATGTAGTTGGAGTTGGTGAAAGCAGTTCCCAAAACATAGAGTGATTTAGGTATCCACCACCGTTATTTCTAACTACAGTTCGAATGTCTTCTGGAACTGAATCTAAGTTCATTAGTAGTTCATCGAGGGATTTTTCTTTTAAATCTGGATGCTTTTCAAGGGCTTCGTTTAGTTTTGTAATGTAGGCTTGGTGATGCTTTGTATGATGGACTTCCATAGTTAATGCATCAATGTGCGGAGCTAATGCATCGTAGGCATACGACAAAGCTGGTAAAGTATAAGTCATGTTAATTTGATTATTAAAATTTTACAAATTTAGTTTACCAATTTTCTGTAAAAACGCCATCTCGATCATTTCGTTTATAAGTATGGGCTCCAAAGCAATCACGCAATCCTTGTACAAAATTTGTTGGTAAATTTGGATCAGTTGAATAGGCAATATAGTCAAAGCTATTTGATAGAGCAGGTGTAGCCACTCCAAATTTTGCAGCAATCGAGTAAACATAGGCTAAAGAATTAGTAGTTGTTGGCAGTTTAGACTCTAATAGTTTTCCGTTCTCAATGAGTGGAAAATACTTTAATAGTTGCGTTCTAATTATGCATCCACCTTGCCATACTCTCACTACATCACCTGTATAAACTCCCCAATTATTTTTTAAACTTACTTCGTCAATAAGCCGGATTCCTTGCATAAAACTAACTATGCACGATAACCAAACTGCTTGCTCTAATTTTGCCGTAAAAATATCTAATGGATCCTTGGTAATTTGATCGGCCAAAGGACGTGGAAACAAAGCCTTATCTTTTAATCTTTGCTCAGGCCAAGCCGAAAGCTGTCTAGCAAATAAACTAGCTGCCAAAGTTGGAACAGGCACTCCATATTCGAGTGCTGCTTCGACAGTCCAGCCGCCGGTTCCTTTGGAACCGGCCTCGTCTGAAATATAATTTATTAATTTTTCGGATTTATTGAAAGTGTCTGGTTTTTCTAAAACTTGAATTGCTGTTTCTAGTAGAAATCCATTTAATTCTGACCGATTAAAATCCTTAAAAATTTCGGCAATTCCTTCTGGTTTAAGATTGTAAACTTTTCTTAATACTTCATAGGCGTCAGCCAAAACTTGCATAAGTCCATATTCAATTCCATTGTGAACAGTTTTAATTAAATTCCCTGCACCAATTCCTTCAAAAGGATGTACGCATGGATTTCCATTAAAATCCTTAGCAGCTATTTGCTCTAAGAATGGCATTATTTCTTCGAGTACTTGCAAATCACCTCCTGGCATCAAACTTGGACCTTCAAGCGCTCCTTTTTCACCACCAGAAACTCCGCAGCCAATAAAATTAATCTGTTTAGCTTTTAGTTGTTCTGTTCGACGGATAGTATCCTTGTAATTTGTGTTTCCGCCATCAATTATAATATCTTTGGGACTTAAAATTTCTGCTAACTGCTCAATTACAGCCTCGGTTGCTGGTCCTGCTGTTACCATTAACATTACTTTGCGTGGTGACTCTAAAGAATCAATAAATTCCTTTAGTGTTTCGTAACCAGTCAAATGACCTTCGCCTCCAAAATTGGCAATAAACTCTTTGGTAGTTTCGATAGTACGGTTAAAAACTGCTGTTTTGATTTGGCGGCTGGCAAAATTACGAGCTAAGTTAGCGCCCATTGTTCCTAGTCCGATTATTCCGATTTGATTCATATATACTTATTAAAAAGTTAAGTTAAGTATCTTCTTTTCGGATTAAATACAATCAAACTTTCAATCCGACGGCGCCGTCGTTTTATATCTAAAGAGAATCGATAGCTTTTTGAATAGCCTGCGCATCTATCATTCCAGCTTTATATAAATCTGCCTGTGTACCAGATAATTGATACTCTTTAACGCCGAGCATTTCAAATTTAGTTAGGGAGATTCCATTAAGTGCGATTTCTTGAGCAATCATAGTACCGATTCCGGCTTTAGGATTGTGGTCTTCGACGGTAATTAATTTGCCAGTTTTTCGGACTGAATCTAGAATTGTTGAGTCGATATGTTTTAGAGAATTTAATGCGATAAGTTCGACTTTGCCTTGTAATCCTGCTTGTTCAATGGCTTTCAAAGATTCACCAACGCAAGCGCCAGAGGCAACAATTGTTAAGTCTGAACCTTGTCGGATTACGTCTGATTTTCCGTACTCGAATTTATAGTTAGCGTCGAAGAATGGAGTTCCATCTTCTTTTGTAAGGACTGCAAATTTATGTCGTCCCATTCGAACGTAGAAATTGCCATAATGCGAGGCAATAAATCTAATGATTCGGTCGCATTGGTTGGGATCGGCAGGCTCGATTACATGTGTATTGAACATTCCGAGGAAAGATGTCATATCGTCGATGGCTTGATGAGTTGGACCGTCTTCACCTACTGAAAGTCCACAGTGAGTAGCCACCATTTTTACATTGCACTGATTAATGTCGTTTACTCGGGCTTGATCTTTGGCTCGGCTAGACATAAAGACTCCAAAAGTCGAGGCAAATGGAACAAATCCGGCTAGCGATAGGCCACCTGCAACTGAAACCATGTTTTGCTCGGCAATTCCAACTTCAATGTGTCTTTCTGGGAATTCATGATGTACTCCGTCGGTTTTAACAGATTCTCGTAAGTCGGCAGTTAGGGCAACTATATTTGGATTTAACCTAGCTAATTCTAACAGGGATTTTCCATAAGCAGATCGACAGTCGGTAACTGTTCCTGCTTCGTAAATAACGGCATCGCCAGTTTTAACTTCTGGCATTGGGGTAAGTGATTTTGTAAATTTGGCATGTTCTGGATGCCATTTAACATTGTTAGCTCTAAATAAGTCTAATAAGGCAGTCTCATCGGTGGTCATTTCAATTTTAGAAAGTGCCTCCATTGTCATTTCGGCACTGGGGGCTTTTCCGTGCCAAGAGGCTTTTTTTGCGATTCCATCTGGCTCCATAAATTCAATACCTTTACCCATAAGGGTTTTAGCTGCAAGCAATACTGGTTTACCGGCAAATTTTCCTGTATAAAAATCTGAAACGGCTTGCCACATAGATTGATAGTCATGACCATCTAACTCAATTACATGCCATCCTCCAGCTTTAAACATTGCTGAAACATCGATAGGCATAATTTCTTGTAGTGAAGCCGATAATTGCACATCGTTATAATCTACAAATAGACATAAATTATCTAATTTGTATTTATTAGCAAAGTGTACCATTTCATGAACTTGACCTTCTTGGGCTTCGCCGTCACCGAAAAGTCCAAAAACTTTTTGACCGTCATTTTTAAGTTTAGACGCTTTTGCAAAGGCAGAAGCCACTGAAACCCCTATTCCTAGAGGTCCTGTTCCAAACCAAACTCCGTCAACATGACGAGTTACGTGTCCTTCAAAGTTGGAACCAATTTTTCGGAATGTAGAAATAACTTCTTTCTTATCTGCGTAGCCCATTTCAGCTAAAACTGAATAAACAGCCGGAGAAATATGACCATTTGAAACTACAATTTTTTCGCCAGTTTGACCTAAAATAAAAGTATAAATTAAGCTCAAAAAATCGATAGAAGATAGAGATCCTCCAGGGTGTCCGCTTTGGGCATTAGTAACCATTTCTAGGATTGAACGACGACAAGATTTAGCAAATGTTTTCAAAAACAGTAAATGCTCATCGGTTAATTTATCTGTAATTGCAGGTAAATTAAGCTTTTCGTTCATAGTATTGTTTGGTTAATTGTTTAGATAGTTCTACACCAGGTTGATCGTAGGCGTTTACTTTAAACATTTCTCCTAAAAATGCAATACTGGATTCAAGAATAAAGAAAAACTCACCTAGTGACTTTTCGGTCAAATTTGGAAGTTTAATGGTAATATTTGGACGATCTCTTTCGGTTAGCGAAGTTTCGGTGCCTAACTTTTCTAAACACATTAACTCGTTGAAAGTAGTGTCTCTTAAATAATCTACTGCAGCATGCTCTGGATATAGATTTGGAATTTCTAATTTTGTTTTAAAATTTTCGAGTTCAATAAAAATTATTAATTTATCGTTTGGACCATCATGGTAAAGTTGGTTTTGAGAGTGCTGATCGGTAACTCCGTGAGCCGAAACTGGGGTAATTCCAATTCCGTCTTTGCCAATACTTTCAGCTAAAAGTTGGGCGTACCATTCAGTAAAAGTTTTTAATTTACTAGAATACGGCATCATGATATTTAAAAACTTACCTTTTTGGTACATTTCAAACTGAATTTTTGCCAGTTGCCATGCAATGTTTACACTTGCATCTGGGTTGTAAAAATTATCTCTGGCTAACTTTGCACCTTCAATTAAATCATTAATTTGAAGTCCAATTAATTTTGCTGGGAGCATTCCAACCGGTGTTAGAACTGAAAAGCGGCCACCAACATTTTCTGGGATTTTAAAAGATTTTACACCTTCGGTATTAGCAATTTCTCGTAATAATCCTTTAGCTGGATCAGTTACAAAAACGAAATGATTTTTTTGCTCTAGATTTAAAGCCTCAATTTTTTTTCTAAAATAAAAATACTGAGAAAGAGTTTCGACAGTCCCACCTGACTTACTAATTACAATAAATAAAGTTTCTTTTAAGTCAATTACATCTTCGACTTCTCGCATGTAATCAGGATCAATATTATCTAAAATGTAGATATTATTTTTAAATTCGTGAGTTAAACTTTTTTGCAAAGTAGTAATTCCTAAAGTTGATCCACCGATTCCAAGTACAACCATATGTTTGTACTTTCCTTTTACTGTATTTGCATAGTCATTAATTTTGAGTAAAGTTTCTGAGTCATCTAAGATCTTATAAAAACCTTGCCCTCTAGATTCAATTTTCTTTAATAAATCTTGAATTTTTGAGGCAGGTACATCAAATATTTTTTGATCTAAACCATGCAAGGCATTAACTTTAAATAGATTTTGATAATCAAGTGTAATCATTTTTTTTATTTGGATTGGGATTTTTTGTGATCTTCTAAAAATTTTGCTAATCCAGAATCAGTTAGCGGGTGCTTAATCATTTTTTCTAAAACTTCTGGTGGCATAGTTGCAACGTGCGCTCCCATTTTAGCAGCATCAATTACATGTCTAGGATGTCTAATGCTTGCAACTAAAACTTTTGTATCAAAATCATATTGATTCCAAACATCCATAATTTCAGAGATCAGCGACATTCCATCTTCAGAAATATCGTCTAATCGTCCAACAAATGGACTAATCAAATCTGCTTTTGACTTAGCCAGCAATAAAGCCTGAGAAGTCGAAAATACTAAAGTCATATTAACTCGAATCCCATCTTTTTTTAGAGTATTCAAAGCCTTAATTCCGGCTTCTGTTGTAGGTAATTTTACGTATACATTTTTATGCCACTTTGCCAATCTTCGACCTTCGTCAACCATTCCTTGATAATCGGTAGCAATAACTTCGGCACTAATTGGACCATTTACCACTTTAGCAATTTCTTTAATTCTATCTTCATGACTAACACCTTCTTTGGCAATCAAACTTGGATTAGTAGTTACACCATCAACAACTCCCCAAGGCACATATTTTTTAATTAACTCTAAATTAGCTGTGTCTAAGAAAAATTGCATAAAAGTGAAATTAAATTTAAGTAAATCAAATATACCAAACTTAAATCTGTTGAGCAAACTAGGTAAGTTTTTTAAGTAAAAAGTTTTTAATTCTGAATTTAAAGCAATTGAACCCAAAATATATAGGTCTCCGTTAACGGACGGTTTGCACTAAGTAAAATTCATATTCTACATATGAAATATTTGTATGCGGTTTTACAAAAATCCCGTTAGTATTTAAAACTACCTATTCGCTCTACAATTGAAAATAGTCTAGGCTGCTAATGGCAAATCTGTTTCACCATCTTGGTTTACACCGTCAACTCGACCAAAAGTTTCGTTCACTTCTTCTAACACTGAAATAAATAATTGAGTATCTGCATCGTTCAAATTAGCCGGTACTGTCTGATCGGTTAATACATGTTCGATTCTTGTTTTTACGACTTCAGCAATTCCGTCTATAGGCGGGCTTATTGCATTAATAGTATAGGTAGCTTCTTTGTTTTCCCTAATAATATCACCGATTATAGGATCATTAGTCCCTAGATCATTTGGTTGAATTACATCGGTTAAGATTTCGCTACTTTTTGAATCTAAATAAAATCGCTTTGGGGCATCGGCGCCTAATTGAAAAATTTCGATTTTAAGTAAGTCAGGATCGACATCCGATTGACTAGAAGTAATGTGATACTGGGATCCATTAGTAAAAATACTTGCCATATACTGTTCACTACCAGCAATTTCAAAAAATGACTGAACTAACTCTTTACGCTCTGCAGCACTGTGTAAATTATTAGAAGGATTTAGTCGTTTAGCGTGGTCGGCAAAATTAATTATATTATTCATACTATTGATTTACCTAAATGTAATAATTGGTTGAATAGTGGATCTAAATTAATTTCCCTCTTATCCCATTGATCCATTGGGCTATAGACTTCGTAATTATCTTTGTTTTCTGACTTTTCTACTACAACAATTCCTGGATCAACTTTTCCAACTTTATCAGTTTCTGTAGTTACTCTAGATATGATTTCTTGGGTTGTATATATTCCAGTTGGAATACTTTCATATTTATCATTAAAAACAGTATCAAAAATTCTGCTTGTTCTTTGATTAATAGTTGCACTCACATCATTTATTTTTGAATTTAGCCTACTATAAAGTTCGCCATTATCTGACATATAAACTATAAAATGACCTCTACTTCCATCAGATGTAATTTTTATAGGTAACTTTGGATTTTTATTTAGCTCAAAATAAACTCCATCAATACCAATATTATGAAATCTAGTAACGATTTCGCTTAATTTCTCGACCAATACCGCACCTTTTAATTCAAGATTACCTAATTTGTCTGCAGAAAACCTTAATTCATCATTTGGGGGAGTTACTTTCGTAGTTTCACTGTTTAAATCCATAAATTCAAATTAAATCATATTATAATAACATGATTCGGTTTAAATTTCAACAAAAACGAGGTATTCCTGGTTTCCACTTTGACCTAAAACAGGGCATGGTATAGACCGATTAGTTTTACATCCGGCCTTATGCAACTTATCAAGCCATAACCGTAGGAATTCTTGAGCCATTTTGGGGTCTGCAATTCCATTTTTTGTTAAGTTTTCTTGCCCTACTTCAAATTGAGGCTTATACAAAACTATTATTTGGCCTTTGGGCGCCATTAAATTTATTATACTCGGCCAAACTTTAGTAATTGAAATAAAAGAAAGATCAACCGCGGCAAAATTAGGTTTGTCAGGTAATTCTAATAAGTCTTTAATATTTGTACCTGAAAGTTCAACTACCTTGGGATTATTTTTAATTAGCGTATGTAATTGGGTTTTGCCTACGTCGACTGCGTAGACCTTAGAGGCTCCATTCTCAAGTAATACTTGAGTAAAACCACCCGTTGAAGCTCCGAAATCTGCACAAATTTGATTTTTAATTACAGGCATAAATTCTTGGATACCCGCCAATAACTTTTTAGCACCACGACTGACATATTTATGATCTTCTAAAAGTTTTATTGCCGTATTTTCGCTAACTGGACGACCGGGTTTTAAACACACTTCGTCATTAACTAAAACAAGCCCATCCTTAATTAAATGATGAGCTTGCGCCTTAGTCGGAGCAAGTTTTAGAACTACTAATTTTTGATCTAAACGCATTTATTTGGTTTGTTCTGCCGTTGCTTCAACTACCGAAGTAGATATTCCAGCTACTACTGCATTATCTTTTTGTTGTTCTTTAAAATTTCTTTCAAATGAATGATTTCTGTTTTCATCGCCACTAACCGGATTCCCAGTTACATACATTAAGGCTAAGAATCTATCAGCATTTAAAGTTATACCTCTACTGATTTCTTCTTTAACTATATCTACTGCTATATCTTGTGGACTTCTATTAGATCTTGCACCATTTGTACCTCTTTCTCTCATAAAAAGTCTTTTCATTTCTAAGGCTCTATCAATTTGTGTAGGTAAAAGATCAGGATAACGTAAGTCTAATTCTGTTCTTTTATCGACTTCTGCAATTTCTCTTAGTTTTGCTTTTGGTATTGTAACAGTCATTTTTTTGTTATTAAATAATTCCTGTAGATTCTAAAAACTTAAAATTTTTTTGTCAATAAGAATTCACAAGTAGAATACATATTAAGACCGCACTCACCATTGCATATAAAAATCCAAGTAGGTAAATTTAAAATCCAATTAATTATTAGTCATGCTAGATTTACTTTCTACATTAAACGAAAAACAAAAAGAGGCAGTACTCCATAAAGATGGCCCATTATTAGTTATGGCTGGAGCAGGTAGTGGCAAAACCAAAGCGCTTACCCATAGAGTCGCCTATTTAGTTTTAGAATACGGAGTACATCCTACCAATATTTTAGCGGTAACATTTACTAATAAAGCCGCAATGGAAATGACTAACCGGATTGGCAAATTACTTGGTAATGCTGCATTTTCGGCCTTACCAACTGTTGGAACTTTTCACTCCATTTGTGTAAGAATCCTAAGAAAGCATATTCACGAATTGGATTATGAAAATAGTTACGTGATTTACGATGACACTGATCAATTAATTTTGATTAAAAATATTATGAAAGATTTGGATATTGACGACAAAAAATTTAATCCTAGGGCAATCTCTAATGGCATTTCGCAAGCCAAAAATCAATTAATTGACCCAGTAGCATTTTCGTATAAAGCTGTTGATTATTTTTCGGAAAAAGTAGCACAAGTTTATCGGTTATATCAGGACGGATTAAAACGGAATAACGCATTGGATTTTGATGATTTAATAATGAAAACGGTTGAACTTTTTAAAGAAAAGCCAGAAATTCTGCAATACTATCAAGAAAAGTTTAAATATATTTCAGTAGATGAGTACCAAGATACCAATCACGCCCAGTACGTTTTGATTCATCAGTTAGCTGCAAAATACAATAATTTATGTGTCATTGGGGACTCTGATCAAAGTATTTATAGCTGGCGAGGAGCGAACATGCAGAATATTTTAGATTTCGAAAAAGATTTCCCGAACTGCGCCATTGTACTTTTAGAACAAAATTATCGTTCTACAAAAAATATTTTAAAAGCAGCTCATAATGTGATTGTTAAAAATTCAGTGAGAAAAGATAAAACTTTATGGACCGATAACGAAACCGGTGACAATATAAATGTTTACGAAGCATACAACGAAAGAGACGAAGGTATGTATGTAGTAAACCGAATAAATGAAATTTTAAAAAGTTATGAGTATCCGCAATATAGTGATTTCGCAGTTTTGTATCGAACAAATGCTCAGTCTCGGGTAATGGAAGAAGTTTTTTTAAGATACGCAATCCCCTACAAAATTGTTGGCGGAATCAAGTTTTATGACCGTAAAGAAATCAAAGATATTCTTGCTTATTTAAAAGTAATTTCTAATCCGCATGATTCAATTAATTTAATGAGAATTATAAATACACCAACTAGAAAACTTGGTAACGCCACTATTAATTTAATTGGGCAATTTGCGGCTGAAAATAAAATCAGTTTTTACAGAGCATTAAGTGTTGCCGATCAAATTAATGGATTATCCCCAGCGAAAATTGCCGACTTATATAAATTTGT
>CALQZM010000019.1 GCA_943349385.1 Candidatus Peribacteria bacterium | reverse complement strand
CCAAACACGATTGATTTCATATCTTTTAAACGGTTGCGGAAGCACTCCATGATTAGCAGCAAAGTACCTAGCAAATGGAACTGTTTGGTCATAACGCAAAGCAACTGATCTGTCTCCATTGTCTTTAAAACTGTAAGTAAGTTTATCGCCTTCTTCACCATATTTACCAAGGATTGTTTCGGCGTACTCAATTACCGGAGTTTCAATCGGATCATATCCAAAAGATTCAAAAATAGTCCGAATGGTATCTTTAACAAAGTTTCGTTTTGCCATATCTGCCGGACCAAAGTCACGGGTTCCCTTTAAAATTTTTGGTTCGATCATATTGAAAATATAGTTACTAAAAAGATTTTAGTTGATTTAGTGGCTTTTAAGCAAACAAAAAAAGCACAAAATTTTGGTTGCGGGGATAGGATTCGAACCTATGACCTTCAGGTTATGAGCCTGACGAGCTGCCACTGCTCTACCCCGCGATATGTTTTTTGTGCTTAATACTTTTATAGTTTTTTTGATTAATTGTCAATTTAAATCTTTTATATTGGCTTTAGTCTAGCACTAATACAATATTTCGCGATTTTGAAAAACTGTTTTTTGCCTTTTAAATAAGTCAGAATACCTTCATTCCAAATTATCGACATTTAATCTTTGCAGATTATTCTAAAATAGATATATTGACCATGATAACTATTATTTAACTGAATATTTATGTTGAACTTAGAAGAACTTTTGTTTTTATCCAAGTTTTCTGATGACGACGATGATGCTGATGGCGATCAAGATGAATCTTCAGAGGACTGGGACGATGAAGATGAAGACTGGGACGATGAGGACTGGGATGATGAAGATGAAGACTGGGACGATGAAGACGATGATGATTGGGACGATGAAGATGAAGCCTAAAAGTTTAGAGTAAAAAAGGGGCGCCTTGCGCCCCTTTTTTACTACTCAATCGAAAGTAATTCTTTCATTTTTATTAATTCGGTATCTTCGAATTCGCGGTATTGAAATTTTTTGTAACTTGAAACAAAGAGCATAAAACTTATAACAATTGCGATAGCAATTAATGATAAAGCAAAAATCAGTAAGTTTTTTTTCTGCAGGTTATTTTTTGCCCATAGAGCTAAAAGATAAAATCCAGTAATAGTTAGTATTGTAATTAGCAGAACAGCTGTTAAAAATCCAAAATGCATCATATTTTACACTAGTTAAATAAACATTGGTTTTGGTAGGTTCTATGTAAAAAGTATAGGCTAGTAAATCCAAGACCGATAGCTATAAATTGAAAATAGAGATTGTAGATTGATAGAATAGATAAGCTAATACTTAACCCGAGTATACTAATTGCTGGTAGCAAACAAATCGTACAAAGAGTTGAGAAAGTCATTAAGAATAATGCGACGCCAGTCAAGCCTGCATTTGCCCTAGATTTTTTAAAACTTACTTCTTTAAGGTAAATTAAATTTGTACTAAAAATAAGACTAAAAATAGCTAGTAAACTTAAATGTAAGGAGTTGAAATTTCCCCCAACACTACAGCTAAAATTGTTGTTCACAGGTAAAAATTTCAAGATATAAAATCCCAAAGAAAAAAGGACCATAAATGAAGTTAATAAAATTAGCCAATTTAAGTCCTTTTTAAAAATACGCATAAATTTACTCAGCTAGTTTTCTGTCGATAACTTCTTTAAATAAGGCGAATGGTTGGGCACCTACTAAAACTTCGCCATTTATAATGTTTGTTGGTGTGCCGGTTACGCCTGCGGCAGTACCCGCTAAGGTGTCAGCTGCAACTTCTTGATAATATTTTTTATTTTCAACGCAACTAGTAAATGTTTTTTTATTTAACTTAAAGTTTTTAGCAATCTTTTGAATCATGTCATCGGTAATCGCAATAGTTCCGTCGAATGAAGGTCCTTGTGCTTCGAACAATCTGTCATGAAATTCAAAGTAATCAGCATCTGATGTTTGTTCACGAATACATTCTCCTGCATTTGCGGCAAAGACAGCGTCTTCATGAAAATCTAACGGATAATCTTTAAATATAATTTTAACTTTTCCAGTATCCACGTACTCTTTAACTATTTGTTGATAGGCTTCTTCAAAATATTTACGGCAAAACGGACATTGATAATCTGAGTATTCAACAATAGTTACTTTAGCATCTGGGTTACCTAATACGGCATCGTTGGTTGTAGTTTCAGCCGTAGAGCCACTTAAATAGTTTTTAATTGATTCTTGTCTGCCTGTTGCTTGGGAACCTTTATCAGCCCCACCTTTATTCGAAACTTGGTAACCTAAAAACAATACAGACCCTGAAATAAGTACTGTACATGTTATTATTGTAGCGATAAGAGCTACATTATTATCTTTTTTAAACATTTTTGAATATTAAATTT
Source organism: Candidatus Peribacteria bacterium (assembly GCA_943349385.1). Classification (GTDB taxonomy): domain Bacteria; phylum Patescibacteriota; class Gracilibacteria; order UBA1369; genus CALQZM01. The sequence continues at coordinate 10,065 of CALQZM010000019.1, read as the reverse complement.
TACTTAATTATAGTCAAATAATTACTTTTTTAAAAGAATATATAGATTGACAAAATAAGCACCTAATTGTGTCCTGTACAAAACTTTAAAGAATTGTCTAATAATATGACTAGTATAAAAGATACCCAGCCGTATATGGCTTTAAATGCTTAGACTTATTGAATTACTCCGCAACCTACACAAACATCATTTTCGTAAAAAACCGCAAATTGCCCTGAGGCTATCCCTTGGTCTTCTTGATCTAATAGGACTTTAGCTTTGTCTTTACTAATCACCTCAAATTTCGCTTTATAGAAGTTTTCGCCATGCCTAATTTTTACTGAAACTTCATTTAAAGATTTTAGTTCACCAATCCAATTAAATTCAGAAACTTCAAAATTGTCTCTAGCTTGGGCAATGTTTTCATAGTTTTTTGAAACCCAAATTTTATTTTCTGCTGGATCTTTTTTTACAACAAACCAAGGCCCACCAGATAATCGTATGTTTTGTCTTTGTCCAATTGTATAATACCAAAACCCAGGGTGACTACCCAAAACTTTGTTAGTTTCATATTCAATCAATTCACCTTCTTGCTCGCCTAAATAATGTTTTAAAAAATCTCTAAATTTTAGTTTTCCTAAAAAGCAAATTCCTTGACTATCTTTTCGGTTTTTATTGGCAAGATCAAATTCTTCAGCTAAAGCTCTTACTTCAGATTTTAATAAATGACCAATCGGAAAAATTGCTCTGCTTAATTGGTCTTGGCTTAAATTTGCTAAAAAGTAGGTTTGATCTTTTATAGGATCAGGTGCTTTTTTAAGATGAAATTTACCATCTACTTCAATTTTTTGAGCATAATGTCCAGTAGCAATTTTTGTGAAACTAGAATCTACTTTGCTCAAGAAAAGTCCAAATTTAATGCGGTTATTGCACATTACATCAGGATTTGGAGTTCTACCTTTTTGGACTTCGGCAATTGTGTATCCTACAACTTCGGCAAAATATTCTTTTTGTAAGGACACTATTTCAAGGGGGACTTCTAACTGGGTGCAAATTTTTTGCACGTATTCTAAGTCTTCTTCCCAAGGACAATCGCCTAAGTAACTAAGCTCATCTTCAAGCCAAATTTTAAGGTAAAAAGCAGTTACATTTAATCCGGCTTTTTTAAGTAAAGCTAAAGCTACTGAGCTATCAACACCACCTGATACTAGCACTGCAATTTTATCGTTTTTGAGATTACTGAATTCCACTTATTATTTAATTTATGTAATTACTTTAAACCACAATCTGAGGCTAATATCAAGTTAGTCGATTTTGTACCTATTTTCATAGGGGTTTTCATCAAAATTAAAATTCGGATTTAATAATTCAGATAGTGGAACATTGTCCATTTGATCGAAACTTGCAATTAGGTCAACTTGAGGTGCAATCGTGTCATTCAGTGGGTTGATTGTATCGTTTGCAGCTGGAGTAATATTTACTGTTTTAACAGCTGAGTTTTTATAGAATTTAAGATAGAACATCGGAATTATAAACAGGGTCAAGAAAGTTGCAGTTGATAGTCCAAATACTACCGAGAATCCAAGTCCTCTCCAAAATTCATCGCTAATTGCTAATGGAAGTAATCCTAAAATTGTAGTTACTGAAGTTAGAATTACAGGAATTAGTCTTGAGGTTGAGGCTTCAACAACTGCTTCATAAATTTCGATACCTTCTCTACGATTGTAGTTCATTTGATCAATCAAAACGATCGCATCATTTACAACTATTCCAGCCAACATTACAATTCCAAGAAAAGCAGGAAAAGATAACGGCAGTCCCAGTAAGGCAAGTCCAGGGAAGATCCCAATAATAGCTAGTGGAATAGTTCCAAGTATTAAAACGGTTTGTCTAAATGAATTAAATTGCACCACTAGAATAACTAAAATTAATATTACCGCTAAAAACATCGAGTTAAATAAATCAGCAAATGACTCTTGAATATCTTCATCTTCGCCACCAAGATCAAAACTGTATCCAGTAGGAAGTTCATATTCTTCTATTATTTTATCGGTGAATGGTTTTAAATCGGCAAACAAAATACCTTCATCGGTAGAGGCTTGTACTCTCGTACTTCTTTCTTGGTCGATTCTCGGAATAAATTGAATCGAAGGTGTGTTTTCAATAGTCCCTAAGTAAGCTAAAGGAATGTTTCCTTGCGCAGTATTAATTGGTAGGGATTCTAAATTTGTAGCATTTTTTGATTCACTATCTTCTATGTAAACTTTGATATCATATTCATCTTCGGCAAATTCAACTTTTCCAGTTTGAATTCCGTTAGTATAGGCTTGAATTAAAAGTGCAACTTGTTGGTTACTTACACCGTAATATCTAAGTTTTTCTTGATCTAATTTAATACTTAATTCATCAGATAAATTATCAAAATCAGTTTTTACATTTACTAAACCGGTAACTTGCTGGAATTCTTCTTTTAAATCAAATGAGATTTGTTTTAGAGTTTCTAAGTCATTACCGATTATTTGAATATCTAATGCCGACGAAGTAGGTGGACCTGCCGAAACTTCAGCGATAGTTATTTTTAAAGCAGATTCAAAACTAGGGTTTTCAAATTTTTTACGGATCTCAGATGCGATTTCAAAACTTTTTGGTCTTGCGGATTCATCGTCAACTAAATTTACGATAAAATGCCCATAGTTAGATTTTATAGTGGTTCCACCACCCGTTCCAGATACATCAATTTGAGTTCCGATATTAAATACGTAATTTTTAACGTATGCAGAGTCATTTAAATAGGATTTTAAGTCACTAGCTAGATCTGAAGTTTGGTCTAAACTACTGCCGTTTGGTGCCTCAACATTTATATATAAAAATGGCGTATCGGTTACTGGGAACAGCTGAGCTTTTAGAACTCCGGTAATCGGCATAGCCATACTTAAAACAAAAAGTACTGATAATACAATTACAATTATTTTTTTCAGTTTAAAAGAACTTAAAATTGTTCTTAATATTGATTCATAAAAAGATTTTAATTTACCTATCAATTCTTCTTTTTTTGTTTTAGTTCTATTTGGATCATCAGCTTTTAAAATTTGACTACCCAAAAGAGGAGTAAACACAAAGCTTACAAATAGCGAACTAAATAAAGTAACCGATAGTACGATCGGGATTGTTTTAATATATTCACCAACAATCCCACTAACAAGTAGCATTGGAGCAAATGCAGCAAGAGTTGTAAGAGTTCCAGATATAAGTGGAATCGAATAAGTAGCTAGTGATTTTTTGGCTGACTCTATTTTTGAGTAACCTTCATTCCTGTATTCGTGAATCCCTTCAACAATTACAATCGAAGTATCTACAATCAACCCTAAAGATAAAATTAAAGAGAAAATAGTAAGTCCATTTAAAGTTTGCCCAGTAAAATACAGAATTGCAAAAGTCATTAAGAAAATAATTGGTACTGCAATTGCTGCGACAAAAGCCTCTCTATAAGTTAAGAAAACTAATAATGATAAGAAAATAATTATCATTGTTTGGTATCCATTAGAACCTAAATTGGCAATATCCGTTTTAATGAAAAAGGCATTGTCGTTAGTTTTAATAATTTTGATTCCTTCAGGTAAGTCAGCATTTAGATTCAGAATTTCGGCATCAATGGTGTTTACAATATTAATTATGTTTCCACCTTTACTTTTAAATACATTAATAGTCACACTATTTTTCGGTTCTCCGGATTTATCACCTACTTGAGATAATGTTTTTTGTGTTTCAGGAGCAAGTTCAATATAAGCAATGTCCGCTAAAGTAATAAAACTAGCCACTTCTTCAGTGTTGTTTCCACGGATTGCTAAATTTTGGAGCTCTTCAATTTGATTGATTTTTCCTATTAATCTTAAATTTACCTCGTCAGTATTTTGAGTAATCGCCCCAAGCGGAGCATTAATATTTGAGCTAGATAAAACATTTATAACTTCAGCTACGCTAATATTGTAAGATTCTAATCTTACAGGATCTAATTCAATTTGGATTAATTGTTCAGCATCACCTGCAGTTTCTGTTTTTGATACACCTGCGATTTTGTTAATTGTGTCAGAAATTTCGTCGGCAATTCGAGTTAATTCTAAAGTGTCAGCATCGCCTACTACACTTAAACTAAGAATTGATTGTCCATTAAAATCAAGCTCGATAACTCTAGGAGTTTCGGCATCACTAGCGAGTTTGCCGCTTGCATTACTTACGGCTTCTCTCAAGCTATCAATCGCTTCTTTTGGATCGGCAGAACTTTCAAAAGTGACCGTGATCGAAGAAAGATTATTAGACGAATTTGATACGATTTCTTTTACCTGATTCAAACCGGCAATTTCTTCTTCAAGTGGCTTAGTAACGCTCGACTCTACGTCTACAGCCGAACTATTAGGATAAAATGTTTGCACAATCCCAATCGGCTGATTAATTTCTGGATTAGACTCAATATCTAAATCCATAAGCGCATACGCACCCATAAGAACGATTGCCGCCAATAACAGATAGGTAAATCTAGAATTATTTAGAAATACTGCGAATTTTGAGTTGGAATGATCTTGAGTTTGAAAAGACATTGTATGGATATTTAAGTTTTATTTTGAGTCGGCAGAAGCTGTAATCGCGGCTGTTTTAGGTGGATTTAATAGGATTTCTGTACCTTCGGCAATTCCCGATTTAATTGCAACTCGACCGTTCTTAATCGGAGGGGCAAGTACAACTGGTTTCATAACAATTTTATTGTTTTCTACAACAGCAACTAAGGTTTTTCCCGCATTAAATACTAAAGCAGTAACGGGAACTGTAAAGTTAGCATCTATACCTAACTCAGCTGCGGTTTGGGTTTTGCTAGTCGGGGCGGGTGCCACAAAGCTAACTTTTGAAAAAGTATTTGGAATAAATTTCATTTTTTGCTTTTGTTGGCTGAATTGAGGACTTACTTCAACAGGGATTGTTCTAGTTTGGCTATTTGCACTAACCCCAATATAGCTTAACTTAGCCGGAACTTTTGTTCCCATTACATCTACTTCAATTTTTAATTTATTTTTTGGAATACTTAATAGTTCAAAAATCTCATTAGCAGACAAATATAATTTAATATTTATTTGGTCTAAATTCACAATTTTAAACATCTCTTCACCTGGATTAGTACGATCGCCATCAGTTACTGACAAATTCGTAACTACTCCACTAATAGGACTAGTAATTTGCCCTTGTGATAAGCTTAATTTAGCACTTTCTAACTGTTGTCTAATTTGCACAATTTGATTAGCCACCCCAATTATTTCAGCTTCACTTCTAAGATCAGAAAGTTGTAACTGTTTAGCAATCGACAACAATTGTAATTCAGCCGATTGCAAAGTTAAATAATTATTATCATCTTGGATTATGCCTTGAAAATCGGCTAAATCATCAGTCTTTTTGGCTGCCACAGTTTGATTATTAGTAATCGCATCTTTTAAGTATTCTTGGTACAAAGCATCTTCGGTTTCAGCCGCATTGTAAGCAGTCGCAACGGTTTCGCTTGAGGTTGCAGGTGTAGGTGCGGGTGTTAACTCTTTTTGAAGCTCTGCCGTACCTTCGTTTATGTCTTGAATATTTTCTTGTTGATACCGAATAGTTTGTGTCGATTCTAGCTGGATTGCCGCTTTTTCTATGTTTATTCGTGCATTTTCAAACTGTTCTGCAAAAGTTGATCGATTTACTCCAGCTGACTGAACCGAAATATTTAGTAATTTTTCAGCATTATTTAGTAGTTGGATCGTTGAGTTGTAGCTAGAAACAGCTGTTTTTAATTGAGTTGAGTTCCCAAGAGTTGCAAGGACTTGTCCTTGTTTTACAAGCGTACCTTCACTAACTTTTAAGCTCGTAATATTTGCTGTAATTTCAGCAGATACAGACACTTCTTGTCCGGCTAAAATTGTTCCAGTTTTAGATATAGCAGGGATTACCTGTGTAGTAGCCAATTTAGACTCATTTTTTGTTTCTTTGGCTAACTGAACTTTAAGAGTAGGATTCTTAGATAAATCTAGTTTTTCTTCTGATTTAAATAATTTACTTGAAGCAAAAACTAAAAGCGCAATTATTACTACTATACCAATTATAGTGATGGCTATTTTTGCTATGTTTGAAGCTAAAGATTTGAATATAGACATAATTATTTTGAATAAAAATAAGAAGCAACTTTACGCCTAATACTGCGACTTGTCAAGGGTAAAAGTAGTGTCGAATTTTTAGTCTTAAAGCTGCAATATCTAGCACCGCAGAGCGACCCTTTTATATTCTTGATATTGTCGATCGATGTAGCTTTGAGTTTTGTGGTGCTCAATGTCATGGTGCGCTTTGCAAAGGGGAATTACCGACTCATGATTTTTGCTAATTGAATACGGAATTTGATGATGCAGATGCTCAGCAGGATTATTACATTTGGCGCAAAGTTGCTCAGTTTTTTCTAGCACTTCACGTTTTTTACTAACTGAAATATATCTAGTCGGTTGTTTTTTAGCAGTTGCAACAACTACAGAGTTATTTACTTTAGATTTAGCAGGAACTTTGGCTACAGAGTTATTTACTTTAGATTTAGCAGGAACTTTGGCTACAGAATTTTCTAATTTTTGAATCATTAAATTTAAAGCTTCTTCCCAAGCTAAGGGATGCTTAGACTCTTTTTCAAGCTTGTGCTTTAAAACTCTAAGTTTATTCATAGTTTTAGTATGTAGCTTAACTGGAAAAACCTCTAAGGATTCTTCGTGTCTGTCGAATCCGACGGCACCGCCGGATTTATGACCGCCGGATTCTTTAACCATTAATTCAAGTGATGCATGGCTCATTGTCTCAACTTTTTGAGCTAAACTTTTTTCATTGAGAGGAGTAGCGATTTTGGCAACAACTGCAAGCTTACTCCATCCTACTTCACCTTTTAAGAATTTTTCTTTTAATACAGGACTAGAACCTAAATCCACATTTAGTTTTAAAACTTTACGAACAGTGTCGTGACTTAATCCTGCTAGCTTTGATGCAAACTCATAAACAGAATGCATACCATGCTCAAGGTATAACTCACGAGCTGCAACTTCAGGCAACAGTGCAATAAACTGGTTTCTGTACTCTCTAATTTTGTAGCTCAACTCTAAACATCGAGTATATAGTTCTTTATTTGTCATAAAAAAATGTTAAATGTATTAATAATACTAGCAAGAAAAATGCAAAAATAAAGACGAACTTTAAATTAAAACACAAAGCAAAAAGTGCATCGAATAGTGGCTTTACACTCACTATAAACTAACACGTTTTTATGCCCTAAATTTTGGCAAGTCTAAATTGTTTAAAAAGTACACAAATCAGTACTAATCTAAAGAAATCGTAAATCCAAAGCCCAATCAATTTCGGAATCCGACGGCGCCGTCGGATTTACATTAACCACAAAAATCCAAAGCCCAATCAATTTCGGAATCCGACGGCGCCGTCGGATTTACATTAACCACAAAAATCTACCTAAACTCAACCATACAGAAAAGAGACCCTATAATCTTTGCATTTTAGGCTTACTTATGATATAATAATAAGATTTTAATTTTTCTAAAGACCTAATTTATGACTAAGAATAAGCAAAAAGCCGGCTCACGCTTTAGTTGGGCAAAAACCGTAGAAACCATTAAATCAATAAAGTTTACCGGTAATTCTAAGAAATTCCTGGCATTTACTGTAGTTGTAGTAGCAGCCGGATTTTTAAGTTATGGATCTTTAAACATGTTTAAAGGTAATTTATACTTACAGCCTAATATAAACCCAGGTTCAATTGGAACTATCTCAAATGAAGATCTATCTGTAGTCTATACAGTTGATGCTACTTATAATTCGTCAGCAAAAAAATTTTATATCCAACTTAGTTTAGGTACAGATAACATTAAAAGCGTTAGTTATACTATTGAAAAGCCAAACAGAACTACAACTTCAGAATTGATATTGCGGCCATTATATATTGCAGACACTTATAAATTCCCAACAACTATAGATGTATCAGATAGTGCTAGTTATCCAACTGGTGCATATGAAATCAAGGCTAGAATTTCAAAAACTGATGGTAGTAGTGTTTCTGCGGTAGATGATACCGTATCAATCCCATTTGTATTTACAGGAGTTATTAATCCTCCAGCAGTTGTAGTAAACCCACCAATTGAACCAATAAGAATAATTCCAGGTAATCAGATAACTATTGTACCACCTGCTATTTCCCCAGAAATTGAAAGTCCTGCCGAAGGTGCAACAGCCGTTTCTTTAACGCCTACGATTAGCTGGTCAATTACGCCTACTACAACACCAAATCAATTAGATCGTTTTTCGCTATATATTGCTACCGACTCAGATTTTGATAACCTGATCTATGAAAAAGAAAATATTACTAAATCTACAAGATCAGTCTCAGTTCCAACTGGAGAGTTAAGCTACAACACAAATTATTATGCAAAATTAGTTGCCAGAAATGTAAACAATACTGATGTAATTAGATTAATTTTTGACACTACGAATTTTAGAACTTTAGCAAGTGGCACCACGCCACCACCTGTTGATCCAGGAACTGGTGATGTACTTGTGAATTTCGCAAGATCTTCAAGCGATATCGAAGAGGATGACGACGATACTAGAATTCAAGTAAATTTAAGTAGAGCCCTACCATATAGTGTAGACGTTTATTATTCACTTTCACTTGAAACAGAAGCCGATTTTGGTGATGACTTTAGAGTCCCATCATCTAAAAAAGTAGCTTTTGCTGCTGGTGAAACCTCAAGTTATATCGATGTAGAAATTTATGACGATCGAAATCCGGAATTTGACGAAGAAATTGTACTTAAACTATCTTCATTCGGATTCTCTTCGTACAGTGCCAATCTTATAGTAGGTGACAGAAACGAACATGAATTAACTATCGAAGATAACGACGGGGGATTAAGCCGTGGAGGAAGTTCTAGCTCTAAAATTTCATGTGAAAAATATTTTATAGATATAGATAGATACCACCCACTTTGTAACGAAGTTGCAGAACTTCGAGATTTAGGCATTTTTATGGGACAAGAAACCGCAAGAGGTAGATTAGCCAATATAGATGCAAAATTAATGCGAAGTGAATATTTCAAAATTGCGGCTAGGTTAACTGGAAATAACAGAGCATTCATTGATCGTGATTATTTAAGTCAATTTAAAGATTTAAGTAAAGCAACTATGAATGATCCAGGCAACGCTTGGTGGTTAGAAGCTATTACTTCATTACGAGGAATCGTACGAGGATACGGTGACGGAACTCTTCAACCTACAAGAATCACAACTGAAGCCGAAATTTCAAAAGTAGCTCTAGAAGCAATATTTAGAGACTTTACAAATAGAGACAATCTAGATCCATGGTATAAAGATAGTTTAAATTTTATGGCTGACTTCGGATTCTATGCTGATCCAATCAGAAAAGCTGACCGTGGTGATGCCGTAGAAATTATTTACATCATTTTAAAAGCCGTAGACGACATTGATTACTACAATAATCTTTGGAGATAAGCCTCAAAGGTTAGCTCCAATAAAACCCTTAACTATCCGATCAAATGAAATTAATAAATTTTAAAAACTTAACAACTAAAGCTAAATTAACTATCGCCAGTTTTCTGGCCATAGCAGTTATAGCAGGAGGATTGTATAGTTTTGATTTAGGATTGTTTAAGGGTTTTACAAATTTAAAAACTTATGGTGATAGCAATATTGAAATTTATAGTGATTCTCAAGATAGATTCGCAATTGTCGATGGCGATGATCCAGTAATATTACCTTCAATAAGTTTAACCACTGATAGCTCAATGCAAATTACCTTTTGGGATAATGCAAGAAGTATTCCACAAAACTCAAAAATTAAATTATATTTAGAAAGTAAATATATAAATCCTAATGATCCTCGTGGTATCGAAATCAAAAAATTTGAAATTGACCAAAGTTCTAATTTTATTAGAAGTCAACAATTTGTAGAAAACTTGAAAAGTAGTGAAATTGCTTCTTTTAAAAAACTAATGTCTTCTGACAATAGACTTG
>CALQZM010000018.1 GCA_943349385.1 Candidatus Peribacteria bacterium | reverse complement strand
AGCAATTTGGCAAAAATTCCGAAAATAATTAACAAAAAACAAATATGTACGCTGTAATTTCATTTGCTGGACACCAATATAAGGTTAAAGAAGGCGATAAACTAGAATTGAACTTTTTAGAAGCAGAAGTTGACGAAACTGTTCAGGCTGACCAAGTGTTAGCTATGTTCGATGATTCAGGAAAACTTGAATTAGGCGCTCCAACTCTTGAAGGTAAGTCAGTTTCGCTTAAAATTCTTGAACACAAAAAAGGTGAAAAAGTTAGAGTATTTAAAATGAAATCTAAGAAAAGATACCGAAGAAATAAAGGTTTTAGACCAACTCTAACAGTTGTAGAAGTAGTTTCTTTAGACGGTACTGCTCCTAAAAAAGTAGTAACAAAGGCTGAAAAGACAGAAGAAGTTGCTGCTTAAGTTAAAAATCCAATTAAAAAAGAGCGGTTCCAATTGAGGAATCGCTCTTTTTTGTATATCGATATTGCTGGGTGTAGGTATTATGCTTTAGTTTACTTCACCGGTGATTTGAGTATTGCCGCTTTGTGATTAATAAATCGATGATTTGAATTTTCCGGGATTTTGAGATTATGGCTAAATAGTCCGTTGAATGCAAAATAGGGATTCCTCTGTTAACGAATGGTTTGCGAAAAAGAGTAAAAATGTTTTAGTTGAAATAGTTGAGATAATGCAAAAGCTACGCCGGCACATGTGTTGCGATAAGTATGAAAAGAATTGTGGTTTGATACTGCGGAAACTACGCCAGCGTCGTTGGGCATGCGGGTCTTAGAATGTATTCTGGTTTTCTTGTAATAACAGTGCGACAATACGGCGATTTTTACCCCAGTTTGACTATAAAGTTGGCTAAGTCTTCTGGGATTTGGCTTTCGATTTTTATTAAGTTACCACTTGGTCCTACGAATTGTAGTTTGTGAGCATGGAGAAATTGCCTTTTAAGCCCCATTTTTTGCGCTTCTCGGTTTAGTTTTGAGTTACCATAAACATTATCGCCTAGTAAAGGATGCTCAATTGCTGCCATGTGGACTCTAATTTGATGCGTTCTGCCAGTTGGAATTTTGACTGCAAGTAAACTAATTACTCTTTTGGCCGTTTTCCAGCTGAATTGTTTGATTACTTTGAATTCGCTAAGTGCTTTTTTAGCAGTTTTGCTGTTTTGAATTGCCATTTTCTTGCGATCTAATGGATTTCTTCCTATCGGAGCTTCGATTCGCCCTTTTTTACTCTCAAATTCGCCGATAGCTAGGCAGTAATAGGTTTTGGTTATTTGATGTTCTTCGAACTGGGTACGCATATGTTTATAGCCTTTATTAGTTTTAGCTACCACAAGGAGTCCTGAAGTATCTTTGTCGATACGGTGAACGATCCCAGGTCGGTATTCGCCGCCTAGTTGGCTTAAAGGTACATTGTTTCCTAGTAGCAAGTTTACTAAAGTCTTTTTATGACTAAAGTTTTTATCTGGATGGACTGGTAGGTAAGGTGGTTTGTCTACCACTAAAATGTCGTCATCTTCGTAAAGAATGCTAATTGGCTCATTAATTGGTTCTAGATTATGCAGGATGTCTAGTTCTTGTTTTAAAACTTGGATTTGATCATCTTCTTGCAAACGGTAGTTTTTCTTTTCTGGTAGACCATTAACTAGGATTTGTTGTCCTTTTATTAGGTTTTGGATTTGGGTTCTACTTAAGTCGGGGAGTGCCGTACTTAAAAATTGGTCTAATCTTTGGTTTGAATCTTCTTGTTTGATTTGAATCTTCATAATTTGTTTTCTTAAGTATTAACAGATAAATCACTTTTTATAAATGCTATTTTTTTGTAATATGAATATGACTTTAATTTTGGATATGAAATTTTCAATTGATACAAATATTTTGGCGAAAATTCCACATGAATATAGTGTCGCTTTTGTGGTACTTACTGATCTTGAACTGCGCAAAGATGCGGCTGCAGCTATCGAAAAAGAGCTTACTGATTTGACTGAGGCTAGAATCCGGATGGATTATACGACTGAAGGTAGCGTTATGAATAATTCAGTTGTAACTAAATATGTCGAAGTTCTTAAAGTTTTAGGAATTGAGGCAACTGTATCTTTGCAGAATTTGCTAAATATGATTGCGGTAAAGAAAAAAACGATTGTAATGGGGGATCCTCTAATTAATTTTTATAATAATTTTGTATTAAAGCGTGAATTGCCGGCTGGTGGTTATGATTTAGACCGTATCGTTGGTGATGTTTCGATTCGTTATGCTGTAAAGATTGATTCGTTTATGCAGTTAAATAAGGATTCTTATCAACCAGTAGCTGAAAACTCGATTGTCTTTGCTGATCAGTTAGAGGTTCTATGTGCTGATTGGGTTTATAAACAGTCTGACACTCAAAAAATTCGTCCAACTACTAAGAACGTTTTATTTAGAATTGAAGGATTAGGTAAAACAAAAAAAGAATTAAAAGATGAAGTTGATTTATTTAAGTCAGATTTAAAGAAGTTTTATAAGTATGATGACTTTGATTTTGTAATCCTGGATTCAGATAATCCTACTGAAAACCTAAAATTGAGCAAAAAAGTTGTTCAAAGACAAGAGCGGTATCAGGATTCAGTGTCTCTTTTAAGTCGGGGAGTATCGAATGTGGTTGTTTACGAAGACGTTTTAAGCTCATTAATTGAAGGAAAAAAACTTCGAATTAAACATGGAGTAGATCCAACGACTAAAGATTTACATTTAGGTTATGCTGTAAATTACTTAAAACTTAAAGAGTTTCAGGATCGTGGGCATCAAATTATTTTTTTAATTGGAAGTTTTACGGCAAGGTTTGGGGATCCTACCGATAAGGGTGAAACTAGAACTATGAAAGATAAAAAAATAGTGATGGAGATGGCTAAAAACTATATACTTCAAGTTGGTCGAATTTTAAATGTTAAAAAGCTAGAAATTCGTTATAACGGTGACTGGTTTGACAAAATGTCGGCTGAGGATTTACTTCGAATTATGTCTGAATTTACGGTTGCTAGAATGCTTGAAAGAGACATGTTTGATAAACGAATGAAAGATGGTAAAGAAATCGGTTTACACGAAATTGTGTATCCTATGTTGCAAGGGTACGACTCGGTTGAAATTGAATCTGATTTAACTGTTATTGGTACGGATCAGACTTTTAATGAGTTGCAAGCTAGACCATTGCAGAATCGTCGAGGACAAACTCCGCAAAATATTATTGCTATGGAGCTTCTAGTTGGTACTGATGGAAAAATGAAAATGAGTCAAAGTTTAGGAAACTACATTGGCTTTGATGATGCCCCAGAAGACAAATTCGGAAAAATTATGAGTATCCCAGATCACTTAATTATGACTTACTTTATTTCGTGTACTAGAGTTAGCCAGTTTGAACTTGATCAAATTGCGGCCGAATTTAAGTCTGGTACTAATCCAAGAGATTTAAAAATTCGTTTAGCAAAAGAAATTGTTTCTATGTACGATGGTGAAAAAGCAGCCGCAACTGCAGAACAGCATTTTGCTACGGTTTTCCAAAACAAAGAGCTTCCAGATGAAATTCAAAACTATACTTTATTACAAGATAAAAATGGTATTCTAGAGGTTTTAGTTGATTCTGGATTAATTGCTTCTAACAGTGATGCTCGTCGATTGATTAACCAAGGTGGTTTAAAAATAAATTCCGAAAAAGTTACTGATATTAATTTTAAGTTTAATCCTAATGAAGAGTATATTGTGCAGGCAGGTAAACGAAAATTCTTAAGAGTAATATAGTCTTATGTTAGAGCGAAAATTATCAGAAGTGATTCGGACTAACAAGTCATATTTGAACGCTTTAGAAGAAAATGGGATTACTAATGTAAGGGAATTATTGTTGAATTTTCCTTGGCGTTATAGTGATGAGTCTGAATTTGTTAATGTTATTGATTTGCAGGTGAATCAACAAGCTACAGTTCAGGGTACGATCTCTGAGCTGTTCACGAAAAATACTGGTACTGGAAAATTAATGATTAAAGCAAAGTTCAGTGATGATACTGGTTCGATTGAGGTGGTTTGGTTTAATCAAAACTATTTACGGCAAATTTTAAAAAATGGAATGAAAATAGTTTTAACCGGAAAACTAAAATGGTCCGGTTCAAAAGGTAGTTTTATGAGTCCAAAATACGAAGTTCCTGGTGCCAAAGCTCAACTAATTCATACCGGTCGATTGGTTCCTGTTTATCATGAATCCCAAAGAATTACTTCAAAGTGGCTACGTGAAAAGATTCAGCCCTTACTCTATTTAACGCAATTTTTTGAGGATCCTTTACCGTCTCAAATTTTAGAAAAACATAATTTAATGCCTTTGGCCGAAGCTCTCCGCCAAGTGCATTTTCCGGAATCCGATGACCTTCTACAGTCGGCTCGCCACCGTCTAGGTTTTGAAGAGCTGTTTATGTTGCAGCTTAAAGCATTGTATCGTAAGACGATGTATCAGATTGAGTCTGAAGGCAATCATAAAATTATTGATATCTCACCTGAAGTAATTAACGAGTTTATGGCGGTGTTGCCTTTTAAGTTTACGGATGCCCAGCAAAAGTCTTTTGATGAAATATGTTCGGATTTAACTAAGGGTCAGCCTATGTCGCGTTTGCTTGAAGGCGATGTAGGTTCAGGTAAAACTGCGGTTGCTGCAGCTGCTTTGTTTTTAGCGGTAAAGTCTGGATACCAAGCAGTGATTATGGTCCCTACTGAAATCTTAGCTAAGCAGCACTATAAAACTATCTTTAAGTACCTAAAGGACTTCGGCCTTAATATACAAATGTTAATAGGTAGTCTGTCAAGAAGTGTGAAAGAAGAGGTGATTCTGGGTATGAAAACTGGTGTTGTAAATATTGTGGTTGGAACTCACGCCATAATTCAGGAAAATGTTGGTTTTAAAAACTTGGGGATTGCAGTAATTGATGAACAGCATAGATTTGGTGTAAATCAACGTGCCGTTTTAAAAAAGTTTAATTCGCCTCATTTGCTAGCCATGACTGCTACACCGATACCTAGAACATTGGCATTAACATTGTATGGAGATCAGGATTTGTCGATTATTGATAAGTTGCCGCCGGGTCGACAAACAATTGTAACTAGATCGGTACCGGCATCGAAACGACAAGATGCATATAGTTGGATAGAATCCGAAATCGCTAAAGGCCGACAGTCCTTTGTAGTTTGTCCGTTAATCGAAGAATCTGAAACGCTTGAAGTTAAGTCGGCAACAGCTGAGTTTGAACGTTTGAGTGAACATATTTTTCCAAATCTAAAACTTGGCCTATTGCACGGTAAAATGAAGCAAGTTGATAAAGATGATATCATGCTAAGGTTCGCCAGTAAGGAGTTAGATATTTTGGTAGCTACTACAGTAATCGAGGTTGGAATTGACGTGCCTAACGCCACTATAATGCTTATTGAAGCAGCTGATAGGTTTGGACTAGCTCAGTTACATCAATTAAGGGGTCGAGTTGGTCGTGGAGAGCATCAATCTTACTGCTTTTTGTTTCCTGAAAGTAGCTCGGAATCGTCTAGAGCCCGTATGAAAGCCATGACTAGCCATTCTGATGGCTTTAAACTAGCCGAAATTGACTTAGAATTAAGGGGACCAGGGGAGGTTTATGGTATAAGGCAAAGTGGTATACCTGATTTAAAGATGGCCTCGTTGTCAAATCATGAATTATTAAAATTGGCTCGTGATGAAGCTGAGTTACTATTAAAAGATGATCCGTACCTAGCAAAATACGAAACATTAGCATACAGGGCAAATATGAGCGAAATGGCTGTAGACTACTAGAGTAAGCCTAAAACACTAGTTGGTGTTCAAAACTTTTGCTCTATCTACACACAAGAATGATTGTGCGGGATACGGGTTAACTTTTAGTTTACTTTATACTCTACTTTCTAGATTAAATATTAATCTAATATACTATTGTACACTAAAAGTTGATGTTTGTAAAACATTTGTCCGAAAAAAATGTTAAAAGTGATACAAACTATTTTTAGTATTTCCTTTAACTAATGGTGTTTTATTGGATATCTTATAGAAAACTTTAGATTTGTTTCACCATGTAGGTTCCTTCTAAGAAATAACCTAGTTTTTTGTAATATTCTCGAGTTCCAATAGCTGAAATTACGGCTACTTTTTTAAATCCTCTTTCTTTAGCAATTTGTTCGGCTTTTTCCATTAATTGACGCCCAAATCCTTTGTGTTGCGTTTTCGAATCAAGAGTAGACCCTTTTTGTAATGTTTTTTGTTGTCCGTAAACGTGTAATTCTCTAATTAGGGCCGCGTCTTGTAGTTCTGGGAAAAAATTTAAATGTTGCTTTGGAGTTCTAAGGCGGCATAGACCAATTAGTTTGTCGTTTTTTGTGTCATCTAAGCTAATAAAATATTCTGTCCCCTCGCCTGCTTGATATTCTTGAACTACAAGTTCAACATCTTCAAGTCTGAAAGTATCGCCTTTAATTTCTCGGCATCTAACACAGCGGCAGTTTGAATCTGGTCCTTCTACCATTTGGCGTAGATTTAAGGTTTTTGTGCCGCTTAAAATTAATTCTGAAGGGAAATCCCGTAACATTCTAATTACTCTACAGTATTCTGGTACCATTGAATTTACTGTTTTTAGGATTTTTAATAATTCGTCGTTTGAATACGGAGTATAAATTGAAGGATCTTTTTCGATCATTTTAGATAGTTGAGTATATGGCACGACCATACATGGATAGACTTTAATGTAATCTGGTTTTAGTCCTGGATTTTTGAAAGTATCCTCTACTGTTTTTAAATCGGATTCTAAAGTAGAAGTTGGTAAGTTTGGCATGATATGATGGCAAATTTTTAAGCCAGCATCACGACACATATTTGAGGCTGCAATTGATTCAGCTAGTCCGTGACCTCGTTGATTGAATTTATTTACTTCGTCGTCAGTAGTTTGAATTCCAAGTTCGATTCCGGTGACACCAAATCTTCGTAATCTTTTAACTTCTTTTTCGGTGACCCAATCAGGTCTGGTTTCTACCCATAATCCTACACATCTTGAAGTAGTAGTTTCATTTTCAGCGATTAAGTCTTCTAAACTAGCTGCTTCAATTTTGGCTGTGGCTTCTTCTTCGGGTAACATTTCGCCTACACCTTCATTTAAGGCGAAGTAAATTGATTTCACAAAGAATTCTAAGTAATCATCAGGATAACTAGACCAAGTTCCGCCTGCAGTCCGCACGTCAATTTTAGTTACGTCGTGTCCTTGAGTTTTTAAACCATTTAATCGGGCTTTCATTTGCATGTAGCAATTAAAGTCGTTCCTAACGGCTCTCAGCATGGCTGGTTGCGACGAGAAGTAGCTTTTAGGCATTCCTGGTTGGGTTGGGCAAAAAATACATCTTCCAGGGCAGCCGTAAGCTTTTAACATTACGGTAATGTTGGCGATTCCAGATAAAGTTCTAACTTTTCGTTTAATTATATGTCCTAAAATTGTGTCGTTAGCTTCAATTAACCCTTGATCAACCATTTGGTTGTAGGCTTCGATTAATTCTATGTTTCTTGGTGGTGTTAATTTATGTTTTTTAGTTAAGGCGTTCCTGATTTTTTCAACTCGCCTTTTGTCTAATAGTTCTTCGCCGGCCATATCGATAAAAGCGTATAATTCAAGAATTACCTCTTTGGATAGTTTTAATACTTCTGGTCTAAGTTCGTATACAGCCATTTTGTGGGATTTGAGTTTTAAAGGGTTTTATTTACAAATGTCTGGAATATGATATAGAAATATTGGGAAAAATGCAATTTATAATGTAGACTAACTAAGTAATTAATTAAGCTTGAATGCGACAAAAATACGCAGATGAAATTTTGAACAAAGTTGTTGACGATTACGACTCGATTGCAGTTGAATTTGATAATACTCGAAATTTTCCTTGGTATGAGTTTGAGATTTACCGAGAACTCTTAAAAAAGGGTGAAACTGTTTTAGATTTAGGATGTGGAAATGGACGTCTTTATGAGTCCCTAAAAGATTTTAATATTAAATATGTAGGCGTAGATGTAAGTAAAGAGCTATTAAAAAAAGCTCAGTTAAAGTATCGAAAAAAAGATGGTATAAGTTCGGCAGTTTTTAAAGAAGGTAGTTTTTTAAATTTGCCAATTAAGCAAAGAATGTTCGATAAGGTTTATTGTGTTGCCTCTTTTCATCATATTCCCTCTCGCAGATATCGACTAGATGCATTACAAAATATTAAACGAGTTTTAAAAAAAGATGGTACTCTAATAATTTCGGTCTGGAATTTGTGGCAACCAAGGTACCGAAAATATATTTGGAAGACTTTGTTGAATTTGCATAAATATGATTTTGGGGATTGTTTTATTCCTTGGTCAAAATCCGGAGTAATGCGTTATTATCATGCTTTTACAAAGTCCGACATGCGCTCACTGTTGAATCAAGCAGGCTATTATTTAGTAGATGACTTAATGGTTAAAAAAGGATCAATTACCGATTCAATTTTTGAGGCTGAAAATTTTATATTTATTGCTAAGCCAATTCGAAATGATTAAACGAAGTTTTTTAGGATTAGATTTATTGGATGCCGACATGTCTGAAGTAATAGAAGATGTTTTTAGATATTTAAATGATTCTTCGGATTCCTTTTCCTCTGTAGATTATCGTTTCTTGTTTACTCCTAATCCTGAAATGTATGTAGAAATACAAGAAAATTTTGTGTTTAAATCTGTGCTAAAAAAGGCATATTGGCTTTTGCCCGATGGAATTGGTATTAAACTTTGGGCTAAAGTATTTGGCCTTGAATACGCAAATAGGCTTACCGGAGTGGATTTTATGGATCAATTTTTAAAAGAAAATGTAGATCAAAAAGTGTATTTAGTTGGCGGAGCCGCAGGCTCCGCGCAGAATTTAGCAAATAAATATCCACCCCAAATTGTAGGTTTTTATGACGGACAAGTTAGTGAGTCTGAAAATGCTCAAATTCTAAGTAGAATTAATGAATCTGGGGCAACTGTTGTTTTTGTTGCTTTAGGTGCGCCTAAGCAGGAACTATGGATTAATTCTGTGGCAAATTTGGGTCTAGGTGTTAAATTGTGGGTAGGTGTTGGTGGTGCCTTTGATTTTTTAGCTGGAAAACAGTTTAGAGCTCCTAAAGTATTTAGGATGTTTGCTTTGGAGTGGTTGTATAGGTTATATCGTGATCCTATTAGAATTAAGCGTATTTATAAGGCTGTTTTTGTTTTTAGTTGGATTAGTTTAAGGTCTTTGTTGCTAAAAAAGTAATAAAAAAAACTCAACTAATTTTAGCTGAGTTTAAATTTTAGGATTTAGTTGAAAGTTTATTTCTTTTTAGCTTTTTTCTCGAATTTTTTTTTAATGAAATCTTCAACATGAGGAGCTAAGTTTTCACTAATTTTAGATACAAAGCTAACTGGCGTTAGAATCATGCTGTGGAATTTTTGAGTTATATCCCCTGCTGTATTGCTGATTTTTCTTAAATCTCTAATTACAAGAACTAAATGAATAATTAAAACAGAAAATAGTACTACAAGTACTAGTATTCCCATGCTTAAAACTAAATATAGTAGGTCTAAAGTCGATATAGCTGATGCAATTGGCATAAATAAAATTTAATTACACTATTATTTTACCATAATAGCTTAGATTAGTCTAACAAATTCTTTAAAGTTTGATTAACTAGTCCTGGATTGGCTTGTCCTTTTGACTCTTTCATAATGAATCCAACTAGTGCACCTAGAGCTTTCTCGTTACCAGACTTGTAATCTTCGATTGCTTTTGGATTAGCATCGATTGCTTTTTTACAAAGTTCTTCAATTAAACCTGTATCTGATACTTGTTTAAGTCCTTTTTGTTCGATAATTTTAGCTGGTAAGTCCCCTGTTTCGAACATGGCTTCGAATACTGTAGTTTTGGCTGTGTTGTTTGAAATTGTGCCTTCGTCAATTGCTTTTACTAGTTCTCCAATATGAATAGCTGTAATTTTGGAATCAGTTAAACTTAATTCGTGTTCATTTAGGAATTTTAGAAGAATTGTAGTTACAAATGAAGCTACTGTTTTTGGATTGTTAGCAATGCTATTGGCTTGTTCAAAAAAGTCTGCCATAGCTCTTGATTCGGTTAGAATCCTTATTTCTTCTGCTGAAAGTAGAAACTCTTTTTGGAATCTTTGTCTTTTTTGGTATGGAAGCTCCCCTACAAATTCTTGTCTTAGTGCTTCAACCATGTCTTGTTCACAGATTAGTGGTGGTAAATCTGGCTCTGGAAAATATCGGTAGTCGTTAGCTTCTTCTTTAGATCTTTGGCTAACAGTTTTGTTTTCGATGTCGTTCCAGCCACGAGTTTCTTGTGAGATTGAATTGCCCGCTTCTAGTTCTTTAGTTTGTCTTTTGATTTCGTATTCCATTGCTTTTTCGAGTGCTTGGAATGAATTTAGATTTTTAATTTCTACTTTTGTTCCATATGAGTTTGTTCCCATTGGTCTAAGTGATATATTTAAGTCGAAACGCATCATTCCCTTTTCCATATCAGCATCCGAAGAATGAACATACCTCATAATTTTTTGAATTTCTCGGGCATAGTTAGAGGCTTCTTCAATCGATCGAATGTCTGGGTCTGATACAATTTCCATTAATGGTGTACCTGCTCGATTAAAGTCGCATAGAGTTCCTGCTGGTGTGTGAGTAAGTTTTCCGGCATCATCTTCTAAGTGAAGTCTTGTGATTCCAATTCTTTTTTCACCTTGAGAAGTTTCTACGATTACTTCACCGTTTTCGGCTACTGGTTTATCGTATTGAGAAATTTGATATCCTTTTGGTGAGTCTGGGTAAAAATAATTCTTTCGGTCAAATTTTGAAAATCTTGGAATATTGCAATTTAGAGCTAGTCCAGCGATTACACCTTTTTTTACTGCTTCTGCGTTAATAACTGGTAGTTGGCCTGGGAATCCCATACAAACTGGGCAAACATTTAAGTTGGGTGCTTCGTTAAATGAGTCATTGGAACACCGGCAAAACATTTTTGTTTTAGTGTTAATTTGGCAGTGAATTTCTAGTCCTACTACAATTTCGTATTCAGTCATTGTAATTATATTTAAAGTAATTGGATTTTAGCTAAAGAATCCGGTGTTGGCAATTTATATTTTAATCATCTGAGATTACGATTCCATGATCATGAATGTGCTGTCGAAGTAAGTTTGTAAGTACTCCTTTTAGGCCTTCGTGATCTCTTTTTAGTTGTGTGTTAACCATCTCGTCTTGAATTTTAGTTAGTAATTGAGACTTTTGTTTTGGTTTGAATGCTCCCCTAATAATAACTTGGTTACCACTGGATTTGTCTATAGTTATGTCTCCGAAGTTAAAGATTGTATTAAAGACGCCTATGATGTTGTACGAAAAACTTTCGACTTGGCTATATTCAATGCGATTTGCAGCCCTGTTAAAAAGTCCGTTCCATTCAACGTCAATTAAATTTAAATTAGTTACTAGTAATGCATTAAAGTACCAGGCCAGCAAAATTGAAAAAGTTTTAAAAAATCCTATTAGCCAAATAATTATCCAGATAAATGATAATTTTGGAACTAAATACCAAAAGAACATTGAGAGGCCAATATATAATACTAAGATTTTAGTGATTGGCTTGAAAATTGTAATTATGTGGTGATGAACGACATAAAAAATCTCTTCGCCTTCTTCCATGTAATGTTTAAAAAGTTTTTTATATAGTTGCATAAACCTAGAATAAATTTCGTATTAAACTATATCAAAAAAAAAATTAATTGTCTTTCAAAAAGTTATTAAGTATTTTGAATATATATTTTTACTTATTTTTACAGTGATCGACAAATCGAAACTTTACTTTTTTTTAGATATTTTATTGAATTTTGTACTTGTCATAATTTTGGCAGTGGTGATTAGAACTTACATTGTTTCGCCTTTTCATGTTTATGGGCCTTCGATGTGTAATACTTTAAACTATATTAACGAGCAATGTGATCGCGAATACGGTGATTATATTATTGTAAATAAATTATTGTATTTAGATGTTTTAGGATTTTCTTTTTCTGACCCTAAACCTGGAGATGTAATAGTTTTTCATCCACCTACTCACAAAGATGAGTTTTATGTAAAAAGAATTATAGGTGTGCCGGGTGACAAAGTTAAAGTTGAGAACGGATTAGTATATAAATGGTTTAATGGTTCTTATGAAGAGTTAGATGAATCAGATTACTTGAATGATGATAGTTTAGGCTCTACTTATGGCCAGTTTGGTACACAAGCATCTGAATTTGTAGTTCCGTCTGGTAAATATTTTGTATTGGGTGATAATCGAAATCAAAGTACAGATTCCAGAAGATGTTTTGACGGAGCAAATAGTAAAATATGTGATTCTGAGAATGAATTTGCTTTTGTTCCTAAAAAAAATATAAGTGGAAAGGCTTGGATTGTTGTTTATCCTTTTGAAAACATTCAAGTAATTGATTCTGCTGATTACGATTTCTAGCTTCGTTTAAAACTACTATAATGTTTTGATTCCACAGTTATAAGCCTTACTGGAATCTTTTATCTTGATTAAAGAAGTATAACTCAATAGTTAGGATTACCCCAAATAAAATTGTAGTTAGCCACCAACTAAGTATTTTAGCCGCAAGTATTGCAAGGCAAACTACGATACTTATCGCTAGCAATACGGCTTGTCTGATAGAAGCATTAAAGTCCGAGGAAAAGACTTCGTTATTGTTTATAAAAACTCTCCCCATAAACCCTACTAAAGTAAAACTACTAGTAAGCGCAAAAAATAAGCTAGAATAAAATAATATTAAAGCTAGAGATGAAGTCTTATCGCAGAATTCAGTTGAATAAGTAATGCACGGTTCTAACCTTATTAAAACTAAAATAAGTGCTGTCCAACTAATAACTGTGAATATTGAAAGTGGGGCTTTGTATTTTTTATAATCCATTAAGGTATTAAATTACGGTTGGTATTTTATTGAAATCTAGAAATAAAGTTTCTCTTTTATTTGGATTATAAAGTGCGCTAGCCGGATGATAAAGTGGAAAAATATTTATTTCTTTTAGAAAAGGTGTTTTTATGGTGTATAAATTGCCATGACTTTCTGAGATTTTCGCTTTTGGTAAAAAAAAATTCATGGAATGTCTCCCTAGTGTACAGATTAATTTTGGCTTTATATAGTTTATTTCACGAATTAAAAACGGAAGACAACCTTCTTTTTCAATTGTGTTGGGATCTCGATTATTTGGTGGTCTAAATTTTACTATGTTTGTAATATAGACTTTTTCTCGAGATAAGTTTATTGACTCTAAAAGCTCATTTAAAAGTTTTCCAGATCGTCCTACAAATGGTTCACCTAACTTGTCTTCTTTAGCTCCTGGTGCTTCACCAATAAAAATAATTTTGGCTTTCGGATTCCCCTTTCCCATTACCGGCTGAATGCAGTTTTGGGCAATTTTGAGATCTTTAAAATTTCTTAAATCTTTTTCTATTTTTAGGAGTGAATCTTTCATTTAAAAACTTACTAAAATATCTGAATGTATTTTAAATGTATTTTAGTTGAAAAATTGCAAATAGCCAATTTGCTTAAATATTAATTCTAATCTTTCTTTACTTGCCAAACAGTTTCTTTCTCTAAATGCCCAGGTGTTTTGTACCCTGCTGCTTTGGGGTGGCCTCCGCCTCCGTAATTTTCGGCGATTTTGGCTACATTGATTTCTGGGAGTTGCGTTCTAAGCGAGGCTTTTACGTTTCCTGATTGGTCTTCTGTATATAGAATAGTGTATTTAGTATTTGGAATGCTATTTAAAAAGTCCACAACGCCGCTTAAGTCTTCAGAAGTTGCATTGTATTTAGTGAATGTTTCTTTTGTAACGCCACTAATTACTCTACCTTCATCGTCAACTTGGGTT
>CALQZM010000017.1 GCA_943349385.1 Candidatus Peribacteria bacterium | reverse complement strand
TATAAGAGAACAACAAACGATGGCAATTTTGAATACAATTATGCTTAAATTTAGTTCAATGCAAGTATCAGATGCCTTAGGTATGTTAGAAAATATTCTAAAAAGCAATCGACCATTGCCTGTTGAATTTTATCAATGGTCTTATGAATTTATAAAGCGAGAACGAAACGGTGGTCGACCTAGTGGAGTTAATTTTGAAGCCATACTTACTTTCGCAAAAAATACAAATGTTCCTAGTCATATACTATTAGATATACCTTTAAAT
Source organism: Candidatus Peribacteria bacterium (assembly GCA_943349385.1). Classification (GTDB taxonomy): domain Bacteria; phylum Patescibacteriota; class Gracilibacteria; order UBA1369; genus CALQZM01. Next base: position 14,044 of record CALQZM010000017.1, on the reverse strand, counting down.
TATTATAACGATGATGTTGATCTTGCACTTTTTTCAAATTTATCAATAAGAATTAATGATTTAGTAAATGTTTACCATTCTAAATGGGGGGATTACGAGGGATTTACTTCGACAATTAAACTTATAAGCGAAAGTGGCTACGATGGTAATGATGAAACTTTATATCGTATTACTGATTATATGTTTGAGAATAAAAACGAAGTATTTACTAGTAAAAATTTAAACACCTTGGCGCTATTAGTTCTAACAGTAGATATAAAAAATCACGAAAACTGGGTTAATTACTTTAATGATTTTGATGATAATTCAACTTATCATAACCTTTCTTTGCTACCATTACTTGGTTCTCCTAAAGACAGATTAAATGAAGTCTTTAATAAAAAGATGAGTTTTGAAGTCTTAAATTCTTTAATTGAATTACTAAGCGAACAAGAAAAAAATGAGTTGATTATATCTTACCCAATTTTAGAAACTCTTTTAGAACCTAATTCAAAAAAGCAAACTTACTTTTTTGAATTAGACGACGGAATGTCGTTTACTGGAATTGACCAAGCAGGAGAGTTAGATGCTGCTAAATGGAATTACATGTGTGAAATCTTAGATGTAGTAATGATAAATCTACCAGCTAATTTTTTTAGAGATCGCGGAATACAAGATACTGAAATAAGTAATTGGCAGCTAATTATGGCGAAATTCATCTATGATAATAATGTTACAGAATTTGATGCACAGTATCTAAGTAACTTATATGAAGAAATTTTAAGTCAAAGAGAAAGCCTAAGAGACAAAACTTTATTTAATGGTAGAAACTGTATTCGCTTAAGAAATCCTCAGGGTTATTTTAATGGCATTTTCGAAGATAGTATAATTAACGCAGAGGAAGCATTGTCTTATCAATCATTAGTGCTAGATTCAGAAGATACTGAGAGGTTCGAATCTCAACTATTCACCCAATTACGAGATACCCCACCTCCATTAACTTTTATGTACAATGGACATGGATTACCTGAAGGTATGTATTATACCGAAGGTAGTGAAGAAGTTGAAAAGTATTTATCTGTTAGGGAATTCGGGAATGTGTTGATTGAAAGATACCGCCTTTATGGTGAAGAAGCAGTCAAAAATGACATTTATATTTTTAGTGCTTGTTACCAAGAAAATTTTATAATGAATTTAACGGCTTATTTGGCAAGCCGAAATTGCCCTCCATCTATTTTTATTTCGGCAGCCGAAAGGAACTTAGTGGCAAGAGACACTTTGGGTGATTATATAGGTGATTTTGAAGCAACAACTCTCGGTATGGAAGCTATAGCAAAAGGCCAAACGAATGAATTTATTACAATTGGGACCATTTTAGATAATGAATCAAGGCAAGAACATTCTAACCCTACAGTTTTTATACCAGTGGACGGTCACAGAAATAATTTACTTCAAATTTCCCAAGCAAATCCAGATACAGAGCCACTTGATCAAACATCTAGACCAGCATAAAAGTTAACAAATAAAGATTAGTAGTGATTTGAGCTCTTAAAACAATTCAATCACTCTTTTTTGGAATTCAAAAAGTCGTGGCTTGTAACAAGACATAGAACGGTGTTTACTGAGTGGAGCGGGTGATGGGAATCGAACCCACCTCTTCAGCTTGGAAGGCTGACATAATAGCCACTATACGACACCCGCGTTGAATCCTGTAAAGATTTATTTGTACTGTCGAGTTGCCAATAAATGACAATTCTCCCGATTGCTGAATGATATTAATAAAAGTTTTGTTTTAATTCAAGTCTTTATTTACTATAATCCAAATAGTTAAATCTTTTAAATACTGCATGAACACTAAGATCCCCAAAATACTCATTCCAAAAAAAGTTAAAATCCGAAAAGCGATCAAATTTATTGTTCGAGTTTTTTGGCTTTTAATAATCTTTTTTATGCTTATTCAGTTGTATAGGCTAAACAGTTTTTTGTCTAAAACTAGCTCTACCGAGATTCAAAATGCTTCTAGTGAACTTGAGTCGTTAAAAACCGATTTAAATGAAATCCGTGAATACCTACTTTTACCTACAAACAAAGAAGATTCCACTGTAGCTACTAAGGAACTTTCGGTAGATCAAGTGATTGCAAATTCGTTGCAAGAATTACAAAAACAGCAAGACCAAGAAAAGATCCAAGCCAATTATTTAGTAGCCTACAAACAGGCAACTACCTTGCTGCAAAATACCGATATTAGTCCCACTGTAATTGTAGAAGAGGGAACTATTACTACTGTTGACGGCGTATATTCTTTTGGGATCGAAAATCAAAAACTATTTATTAACGACTCGCTTTTAGTACAGTATTATTCGTCGACTAAATTAGAGGACTTTTATACTGCAATCAAAAAAGTTAATGCCAAATATTTACAGGATTTAAAGATTAAAATTAAATCCGCTCAAAACGCCAAAGATGTATTAATTAATTTTGAAGAAAGTTTAGGAGAAGTCGAATCTTTACTTACGGATAGACAGTTAAAAGTTTTATATTCCCCAGAAAAACAGTATGAATTAAACATTTTCAAGGCAGATAATTCGCTGGCACTTAAGTTAAAATATAATTTAAAGGATTCTGGTTTTCAATTATTTGATGCCCAAAATCAGGCAGTGGGAGCAAAATCGCAAGATTTTGCGAGCCAGATTGCAAATCTAGAAACGCATTTAAAATTGAATAGTTTTGAAACTTTGATTCAAAAAAATGTACAAGAAAAATTAGCCGAAATTCAATCCTCTTTAAACTCAGCTGAGTTTAAAAAAAAACTTGAAAACTTAAATGCCAAAGTCGAAGTTACAAATGCTAACGAGTCGGAATATCATATTTCAATTGTAGACAATGTAAAAAATGAGGTCCTTTTAAGATACATAATTAGCAAAAATACTGCCGAGGTTTTTTATGAGTTTAATCAAATCCGAAAAAAACTTTCTTTTAAAAATAGTCAAAATCTAGCAAAATCTAGTAATGTAAAAAACTTTTTAATTGCCGGAAAGCACGGATCTTTAACCGATACTTTGATCTTAGCTAATTTAAATGAGGCAACAGGATCAGTTAGTTTGCTTAGTATCCCACGAGATTTGTATATTGATGGGCGCAAAATTAACTCAATCTACGCATCCGATGGACTTGCTGCTTTAGAGCAAAATATCGAGTCGATTACGGGGCAGGAGATCGACAATCACATCTTGATAGACATGTATGCCTTTATTGACGTTGTAGACTACTTAGGCGGCGTTACGGTGAATTTAGCAGAGCCGATTGAGGATCCAACCTATAAGACGTTCGACAACGGCGTGTGGAGCACCATGTACTTTTCAGCCGGTGAACACACTTTAAACGGTAAACAAGCCTTACGGCTAGCTCGCAGCCGCTTTACTTCGTCGGATTTCGATCGTGCTGCTCGCCAACAGCTAATTTTAGGATCACTAAAAGACAAATTAGCCAATTTACAATTAGGCAACGCTAAAGCGATTGCCCAAATAGGACTCACAATGCTCGGCAAAACCGAAACCGATTTGCCTCTTCATCAAGCAGTCGGCTACTTTTTAAAATATCGCAACTTTGATATCGCCTCGCAAAGCGTATTAAGCACCGCCAATATTTTAGTCTCAACCTATTCGAATCTATACAACGATCGACAATGTGCCAACTGCGGCAAAGGTGGCTATATTTTGGTACCGCAAAATAACGATTGGTCAATTTTAAAAACCTACGTTTCCAGCGTTTTTAGCGGTTAATCAATAGTTTTTTATAGTCCAGAGAATACAAATCATAAACCTCCACTAAATATCGTATCCGTCGCCGCGAATAGGAAGATACACCGATGCTTCTGGCTTGATCTCGTTTAGAATTTGACTAAAAGTTAAGCCTTGGTCTTCTTCACCGTGAACTAAAAAGATTTTCTTAACATCTTGAACATGCGTTACAAAGTCGATTAAATCGCTTCGATCAGCGTGACCAGAGAATGCATCTATGACAGCGACTTTAGCTCGAACATGTTTCATTTCTCCCATGATTTTTACATTTTTCTCACCATCAACTAGTTTACGGCCTAAAGTATTTTCGGCTTGGTATCCAACTATTAAAATTAAATTACGAGCATCTTCAACGTTGTTACGTAGATGATGTAAGACTCTACCGAATTCACACATTCCAGAAGCAGAAATAATAATCATTGGTCCTTTTCTGTCATTTAACATTTTTGATTCATCTACTTTGGTAATGTATTGCAGTCTACCAAACCCGAATGGGTTTTCGTCATTTTTTAAAAATTCTTCGTAAATATCTTTATTGAAACATTCCGGATGAGCTTTGAATACTTGGGTAACATTTACAGCAAGGGGACTGTCCACGAATACTGGTAAGTCAGGAATTCTACCTTCTTTTTGTAGAATATTAATGTGGTAAACCAATTCTTGAGTTCGTTCTAAGGCAAAGGCAGGAACAATAATCTTACCGCCTTTGGCAGCAGTTGCGTTAATTAAATCACATAAATGATCATCCACATCTTTGATCCATTTATGAAAACGGTTTCCATAAGTAGATTCCATAATTAAAAAATCTGTAGATTCAATATAATCCGGATCTCTTAAAAGTGCAGTTCCTTTACGGCCTATATCTCCTGTAAAAGTAAGAGTTTTTCGTTTTTGGTCCTGTTGATCATCAATTTCAAGTATTACCATAGCTGCACCCAAAATGTGACCTGCGTCTTTATAAGTCAAATATACACCTGGAACAATTTCGGTCGGACTATAATACGAAAGCGAATGAAATTGTTTTAATGTTTGGACAGCATCTTCAGATGTATAAAGAGGTTCAACCGGTTCTCCGAAGTTGTGTTTTTTTATAAAATCTACTTCTTTTTCTTGAATAAATGCACTGTCTTGTAGCATGAAATTACAAAGATCTTTTGAGGCAAATGTTGAATAGATTGGCCCAGTATATCCATTTTTTACTAGCCAAGGTAAGCAACCTGAATGATCAATATGTGCGTGCGATAAAATTACAGCGTCAATCGTTTTGGGATCAATGAAAAGCTCTTTATTTTTAATAGCAGCTTCCTTTCGGTGTCCTTGAAACATTCCGCAATCAAGTAGGATTTTTTTCCCGTTTACTTCAATTAAGTGTCTTGAACCTGTAACTTCGCGTGCTGCACCGTGAAATGATACTCTCATGTGAAATGATTATTAAAATATTATCTAGTTTTTTCCATACTTCGTAATATATATTCTCCAACTACATTATCTTCAGAAAAATCAACTGCCACAATTATTAATCCTTCAAATTCAATTAAATATATGTCGGATTTTTTTGTGCCAGGATACTCACTGACTTTTACTGATCTTACACTTGTAGGTATTTCAAATTCTGCAATTTCAAGTCCTAGTTTATTTGCTTCTTCAAAATAATTAACTAAATTATCTCTCAATACAAAGTCCTCTAAACTTAATTTCTCTGGGTTAGAATATATGTTTAAAGTGCCTATTAATTCGTTACTAGATTTAATTTCTACAAAACTCAAACTACCATTTAATACTTCTAGGTAACTTGGATGACTAAATTTTATAAAAGCATTTTCAAAGAACTTTTGAGCTGTAAAAAGTTTAGGCACCATCCGTTTTTTACTAGTATCTAAATCTTCGGAATCGGTAGCTTTACCACCTATTACTGTAGTGAGTTCGTCTTGGCTCAAATTTGCTAAGTCGCCTAAATCTATTTTTTCGCCTGTAGTATTATTTAAAATATCTTGGATTACAGCTATATCACTATCAATTGATTCCTCACTATTAAGATCAGTTATTTGATTGGCAAACTGTTTAGTAATAAGGTTTTTAAATCCTTCAAGGTCTAAAATCTTTGAACCCTTAGTAAAATATACAAAGCCACCAAGTCCAATCGAACTAAAAATCCCTATAATAATTAATGTAAAAATAAATTTCTTCATACATCTATTCTACAAAATTAAGCTGACCCTGTAAAGAAGCTAAATTTTAAACTAAAAATAGTATGATCCACTTATCATAAACTATAGATTCTCAAATTTATCAATCAGAACTAAAGCATGTGCTCGAGTAAGATGATTATTTGGGTAGAACTTTTTTTCGGAATTTAGATTTATAATTCCAAAATTATAGGCAGCTGTAGAATAGTCTTTATATGGATTATCGTGCATATCGGTGAACGGGGAGTCAGACAACTTGATCGCTGGTTCCTTTTCAAAATAGGTAAAATATAAAATTCGTAAAGCAACAATTCTAGAAAGATTCCCTTCTGAAACTTTAAAATCTACTTTTTTGTTACTAATTTTTTCTAACAATTTAATAAAGTCTTGGGCTTGAATAGGTTCATCTGGGTAAAAATTTCCATCAAGACCACCTTTAACTTCGCCAGAAACTAAGTATTTTTGAATTATTTCAAAATGTGCATGATTTACAGTGTCATTAAAACATCGAGTAAACCCGCTTTCACACTTATTTTCAGGAGTAAAATTGGTGTCGGGGCTAAAACACATTCCAGCACCACCGGGGAATCCTCCTTCATATTTGCATTCTAGGTCTGAAGTACAAGTTTTCATAGTCATCCCATTACAAAGCTCACCCTCACTAGATTTCGTACCGTAACTTGGTTTTGCAAGAACTTCTATTTTTTGAGGTTCTGTTTGTCCAAATCCATCTACCGTACCAATAATTGTATATTTACCTTCTTTAAATACAGTCGGCTTTCCTAAAATATTTACTAAACTAAAGTAATATCTTTTTAATTGACCTGGCGCCATAACAAATTGTTCGTATCCTCTATTATTACAAGGTGTTTCTTCTGGTTGGGTAGGGTAGTATAGTTGTCCTGATTCGTCAAAAATTTGATAAGTTGCTTGGCAACTGCCGTTAAATGTGATTAGTTGATTTTCTTGGGATAAATTTGTGAAGAAAATTGTTACATTTAGATTGTCGCCTGTATACATGCTGTAGTCAGATAAACTCATTCCAATTTTAAATTCTCCATTCCTTACGTATCCGGCATCGGCATCCGAGATTGACCAAGTAGAAAGCAGTAATAAAGCAGTTACCGCCAGAACTATTCCAGCAATCACAGGGCAAATTCTAATTTTACCTATTTTTATTAATTTGAATTTTCGAATCGGATTGGCTATAAAGTCGTATGATTTCATGGCAAAAAAGTTAACTTGTTATTTGGATACTCAAATTCATGATTTTAGCTTGTATCCTTTGGAAGTGACTTGTTATGTTCTCTTATTAAGTTTGTTTATTAATTAAATTTTCTAAACAAGGTATCGAATATAGCGTGTTTTTGGATTTTTGGCAAGTGCAGTGGCAACTTTTAGATGCTTTAAAAGTGCTAATTCCTTTATTTATAAACGAATAGTCGGTATTTGAAAATACGCATTTTGTTTAAAAAAGATGCCCAATAGTAAAGTTTTACACCCTTATTTCAATAAATAAGGACGAAATTATGCTGATATAGATTTATTAAAAGCTACAAAAATCCACTTGATTGGCAAAACTTGATCAATAAATTGAGACCAAAAATGTACATACTTATCTAATGCAAAACTTTGACTATCAAATTATAATTCGTGATTAAGTATCTGTTACCTACATAGTCTATTGATCCATGAATTTAGCATGAACGTTTCTTAGTTGCTTATTTGTAACATGGGTATAAATTTGAGTAGTTGCAATTGAGGCGTGTCCTAACATTTCTTGTACAGACCTCAAATCCGCTCCATTATTTAGCAAAGTAGTAGCAAAACTATGCCGCAGAGTGTGCGGAGTTACTTTTTTATTTAAACCTGCTAGTAAAGCTGTGTTCCTAACCATTTCTTGAATATGATAAGCTTTTAAACGGTACTGCTCACCATGAGCAGTTGAGCCCATATTTTCAATATTACCTGATCTTCCAAAACTTATAAAAAGGGGATCATAACCGTCTTCTCGTACATCCAAGTAGGTTCTAATGTATTCACAGGCTCGGTCAGTTAAAAATACTGGACGTGGTTTATCGCCTTTACCTCTAACCATAAATTCTTTTCGGCTAAGATCGATATCTTTGATATTTAAATTTGTTAATTCCGAAATACGTAGTCCAGTTGAGTATAAAGTTTCAAGTATTGCCCTATTACGGAGTCCAATTTTGTCGTTAGTTTTGCAAGCAGCGAGTAAGCGATTTACTTCGTTTGTCGTTAAAAACTCTACTGAGCGGGTACTATTTTTACCGAGTTCTAATTTTTCGGCAGAAATGCAGGGGACATCGATTCTAGCTAGGTATTTTAAGAGAGCGCGAAGCGCGATAATATGAAAGTTTTGAGTTTTTTTTGAAAGTGTTTGCTCTTTATTTATTTTGATTCTATTTAAAAAAAGTCGGTATTCTTGAATTGTATTTAGGTTTATAGATTCGATTTGGATGTCATCGTTCAAAAACTGTTGAAAACGGTTAAGGTAATGTTGGTAGTTTTCAAGCGTCTTTTTCGACTTTTGTTTTTCGATTTCTAGGTAAATTAAAAATTTATGTACTGATTCTGAAATCTTCATATAAAATTTTTTAAATGTATTGTAAACTAATTATAGCTTAAATTTATAATAATGCTAAAAATTAATTTTCGAGATTCAGCACAACTGGCGTTAGAATTAGATTCCATCTTATCAGCTTATGCAGTAAAGCATTCAAGCGGTAAAAATAGATTACATCCAGATACTGATGATAAGTTCAGAACTAGATTCCAAGTAGATCGTGACCGAATATTACACTCTAAACCTTTTCGAAGATTAAAAAATAAAACTCAAGTATTTGCCCCCAAAACAGGTGATCATTTTCGAGATAGGCTAACGCACACTTTAGAAGTTAGTCAGATTGCTAGAAGTTTAGCGCGGATCTTAAGTCTGAACGAAGATTTAGCCGAAGTTATAGCCTTATCTCATGATTTGGGACACACACCTTTTGGACACGCTGGTGAATATGCTTTGCGTGAATGTATGCAGAAATTCGGATTATATTTTGAGCACAACGAACAAAGTCAAATTGTTGTTTCTGATTTGAATTTAAATCTAGAAGTTATCGAAGGACTGCAAAAGCATCAAACTCCTTACGATCAAGCAACAAATGAATTTATAAATGCTACGCTTGAGGCCCAAATTGTAAATTATGCCGATGAAATTGCCTATCATAATCACGATTTAGACGATGGAATTAGATCAGGCATTTTGGCGGTAGAGGATTTTAGCCAATTAGCTTTATTCAAAAAAGCAGCTGTATTGTTACCCCCTGACTTGGATCCTATAAATGACCGTTTGAAATTCATAAGTCAAATTATGAAAATTATGATCGAAGATTTAGTAACAGAGTCTTACAGATTAATTAAAGAAAATAATATCGCCACTTTAGAAGACGTTTATAAATGCCAAACTAAGTTAGTACAATTCTCAAAAGAAATGAAGTTAGACGTTCTTGAAATGCGAAAATACCTATATCAAAACTTTTATCATCACTTGTCAGTCACAAATCAAACCGAGCAAGGACAGCATATTATTAAGTCTTTATTTGATTTTTATTTATCACATCCAGAAAAATTACCATCAACTTTTCAAGGCAGAATTGAATCCGATGAAAATAATGTTATCATCATAAAGGATTACATCGCTGGAATGACAGATAATTACGCTACTAACAAATTCAAAGAATATGCGTTGTCCTAAATGTGAATTTTTAAATACCAAAGTCGTGGATTCCCGCGAAACCAACGAATGTAAAGAAATTCGGCGTCGTCGAGTATGCGAAAAATGCGAGCATCGTTTTACCACCTTCGAAAAATACGCCACGGCCAATTTTACCGTAGTTAAAAGAGGTGGATTCCGAGAAACTTATATTCGTGAAAAAGTAGAAAGAGGTATCTGGAGAGCTCTTGAAAAACGCAAAGTTTCACCTGACATCGTCGCCGAAGCCATAAACCAGCTCGAAGAAGAATGGGCCAAGAAAGGCAAAGAAGTCACTGTCGATGAAATTGGTGACGGAATTTTACGAAAACTCCGAGAACTCGACCAAGTCGCCTACATTCGATTTGCCTCTGTGTATAAGGATTTTCAGGATCTCAAAGGATTCGAAGCCGAATTAGACAAATTAAAGGATTAAGAGAATAAGTAATATTACCACTACTAGTCATTCCCTGTTGCTTTGTATAAATATTATGCTATAGTGACTAAGTCGATTTAGCATAATATTTATGAGATACAACATAGATGAGTTAAATGATTTAGGACTTGATCCAAATCGTACTACAGCTGCTACAGAGAGTGTTCTAACTGCTCAGCATATAGAAACTGTAAATCCCGAAGCAACCGAAATACGGCAACGAATAGAGCAGTCGCTTAAAGAAAACGGATTTAATGAAGTCCCAAATGAACTTCTGCCTGAAGAGAGGCTATTTATTCATAAAGATACCCATACTAGATTAGTATTAATTCCTCATATAGGAATGATTCCAGTAGCTTCAGAGTATAGAGTATCTATCTCTTCTGATACTGAAACTTTGAGAAATAGGGTTAAGAAAATTATTATTAAAGTGATTCCTGCAGATTCAATAATAGGGGAAGCTCTTTCACTTGATTCCCAAAAAACTCCTGAAGCAATTTTAGATGCAGCTGGAATAAAATTAATTAAAATCCCTAAGAAGGATGATACTAGGCTTAGTACTGTTTATTCAACTAGACTTCAGCCAACAGAAAAGGAGCAATTAATTGGCTTATTAAAAAGAAGATTTGATCAAAATCCTGCATTGCATAAAGGAATTGAATGGCAAGATGTAGCAAATACACTTAAGCAAGTTAGTCCACTTCTCTTAATGAAATTAGCAGAAATGGAAAAAGCCAATCAAGAGCCACAAGTCATGGGTATAAGCGATGCAGGAGTTGTTGAAATCCGTTGTAAAGATAAATTAATACTTCATTATCGTGCTAAAGGCACTTTCCAACCAGGGGATTCATTAGTTATTCCAACCGTATCCAAAACCCTAATACTGTAGTAAATATTGAATTATCGCCTGATCATTTAAAATTACTCCATAAATTAAAAGGAAGATTTAATTCAAACCTTAAAAGACATACAGGAATTGAGTGGAGAGATGTTCAACATAGATTAACCGCAAATCCCGATAAATTAAATTCCTTAGCAGAATTAGAAGAATTTGGGCATGAACCAGATGTTGTAGGCACACAAACAAGTGAAGGAGAATATGAATTTATGTCATGTGCTAAAGAGTCACCTAAAGGACATCGAAAGCTTAATTTTCCGCAAGCACTAGAGGCTGCAGTGCAAATGGGTACAACAATATTAACTGAAGCTAAATATAGATTTCTTGCAACTTTAGGACAATTTGACTGGAATTCATTGTCTTGGATAGACTTAATCGATGATAAAGATCCAGAATCTACGCATATCGCTTATTGTAATTCAGGTGGAGTTTTAATTCGGTCAGAAAAGCGTCTTAATAATAATTTAATAAGAAGAAGAATTAGATCTTTTAGAGCTTCTTTGCTAGTCTAAATTCTTATAGGTTAGTTGTTATCTAAAATAGGTATTTTTTAGACTATTGACATTTCGTAACATGAGGTCTAAAATAGCTCCCATTTGCAACAATACGTTCAATATGGTATAATAATATAATGTAATTTTACAGCTATGAAATCACCAAGAGAGCCAGAAGGAATAAGAACAGTAAGTAATCCACTTGCCAAGCTTGTTGCTGGAGGAACTATGCTATTTGGAGGATCCAATTTAGCAGAAGCTTCTACTCCAGAATTACCACCTATAGTCGGATCTATGACCCCGGATAATAGTCCAACTCCAGCTGATTTAGGGGAAGATATTTCTGATCGAGTAGGTACTATAGATGCAACTGAAACCGACAACTCAGCTGAAGCCCAAATCGATACAACAAGAACTAAACTTGAAGAACAAGCCCAGTCAGCTACAACAGAGGCAGATAAAATGGCAGAGCAGCTAATTGCTGGCGGAATTTTAACTTCTGAAGAACTTACGCAGCTTAAAACTTTGATGGATAGTGATGACGAAGCTGGAATCCACAAGTTTATCGAGGACCATGCTCCTAAAGCCGCTTCCGAAGGCGAAGAAGGTAGTAAGCAATTTATTTTATTACTTAGTTTTCTTGGCTTAGCCTATTTCGCTAATATGATGTTCCGTTGTGCTAAAGATGGTGCTCCTATCAGTTTTTTAAAGCACCATCTACCATTTGCTGCTGGATTACTAGCTATGGGTACGCAACTACCACATGAAATTATTCATGGATTAATAGAGAGTGGAGTAGCTTTTGTTGCCGTAATGGGGATTACTCGTCTATCACGTGGAGTTACCAATAAAGTAGATTTTAATGAATTTAATGAGGACCAAGCTAAAGCAGTGATCTTTTCACTTGGTTGGTTTGGATCAATATTTAACTCACTTACAACTTCTACTGTGTTAGCTCCTTTAGCTGGTAAATTAAAGAAAAAAGACCGTTATATTGCAGTACAAAATTTGGCAAATATAGATGGCGGAGTATTCGGCGGTGCATTTCCAGGATTAGTAGCAATTAATAAACTTGGAATGACTAACGGACCATTATTTCAACTTGGATTAATGGCTCCAATTATGCTTTTTCAAAAGATCTATCAAGGAATCCTTTGGAGACCAAATCTAATAAAACATGCTGGTTTAATAAGAGATGTACTCTTTGGTATGAGTTATGACGGCGCACTACTTGGACACAAAAACACCGAAATTCATGAACGACATTTAGTCGAAGAAATAGTTGCTGACTTAAAAGATAAGATAGCAGGTTTACGTGAAGAACTTGGACCAGATTACAACGAAGTTTTAACTGCAATTGACGAAGGACAAACTGCTATTTTAAGTCGTGATTTAAAAGGACAAGATAGTGCTGGTAAAGTTGATGAATATACTGCCACACAAGAGGCCAAAGCAGAGCTTGAAGGTTACTTAGCAAATCCCGAATTTGCTCAATTTATGGGGACTATAGCCGTAACTATTCTTGAGGCAATGCATAATGGACATATTACTAAAGATGAAGTTTTAGCACTTAAGAATACAGGTGATCTAGATAGATTACATCACAAATTAAAAGCACATCAACCTAAGGGTGCTGAAGAACAAGTCAATACTGCCTTTGCTCGCTTTGGTAAAGTAATTGCAGCCAGTCATAATGAAATGGAAATTATGCGTGTCTTTACAGTGCAAGTGCTGGCTGTACCACTGTTAATTCCTGCGGTCGGTACTATGTTGCACAATTTTCCAGTATTAACTGAAACTTTTACCGGACTTACCACAGCTTTTGCTGATAACTATGCTGCTTGTGCAATGACTTGGGAAGTTGATCCGGCTAAAGCCCTAGCGGTAGCAATTTGTTTTGGTGGCGCTACTATTTATGGCAACATGCCAAACTTGAACTTTTTAGGAAAAGATGCCAATTTAATGGATTCAATTAAAGCTGCCAAATACCTTATTCCAACTGCAGCAGCTTTAGTAGCTTATCTTAATATAGAAGTAGGAGGTAAAACTTTAGCAACCCACGCCGGTGAATTCGCACAGAGTCTACCTGCTAATGCCGCTGAAATAAGCAGAGTAGTTGTTGATACAGTTAACAAAACTTTAGGATAATATTGAGATAAGTTACGATTTTCTTAGCCTCCAATATGGGGGCTTTTTTTTAAGCTGCTTTTTGTTCTAAAACATTGACCAATTCATCGATTTGGGCGAATTGATATTTGAAGTCAGGTAATACAAATGGTCTTAAATCGAATCTGTTGTCATCTGGACCATAGCTTTCGGCGTGTAGAGCTGGTGGTAAAACTGTTAGTTTGTGTCTATTTGCTCGGTAAATTCTAAAGAATTTTTTAACCTTTTCAGCAATTTCTTGCCGTGACATGTTTTTGAGCGTACCTGGTCCCCATGTTTGAGCAAATTCTTGATACATTCCAACTGGTCCAAGTCTTTT
>CALQZM010000016.1 GCA_943349385.1 Candidatus Peribacteria bacterium | reverse complement strand
TAAAACTTTCGAGGCGTGTCGGTCAGTCATACCTATAACGCTTTCTTTTTGTTTAATTCGGTATCCATCAAAATCTAAAGTTAGGTTAACAGATTTTCCGGTTCTTTTTAATAAAAATAACTTTACAAGATGTTGAATTGCAATCATATTTTGACCGTTTTTACCGATCAAAATTGAGGCCTCCTTTGTTTCTATATTGCAGTAGTACTCTTCTTCGTTGTCCATGTTTTGATCCAAATCTATTTGAATGTGGCCAAAATTGGCATCAAGTGCAGTTAGAATATTTTTGATTATATCTTGAATGTACTCTTCCATGTTGAATTAACTTAAATTTTAATAATGTTTAATTGACATCAATTACTCGCACGCCATTTTTTTTAGCGTTTTTAGAAGTTTTCATTTTTTCAAGTTCTGAGTCTACGTGTTTGTTTACAAAGTATTGTTGAATAATTCCAAAAAGGGTTGATGTACCCCAGTATAGTCCAACCCCAGCAGGTAGAGAAGCCGTGAAAACAGCGATCATGGCAGGCATTACATATAGCATCATGTTTTGGGCCATTGCATTTGGATTATTGGCAACTGCTTCTTTGTTTTTATTTTTACTCATTGCTAATTTCATTTGTATAAACTGTAGTGCCCCAACAATCATTGGAAGTACGAAGATATTTTTAGTTGTAAGTTCTAAAATGTTTAAAAAGTTTGTGTTGATTTGGCTTAAATCAATTTGGCTTGTAAAGCTATATAGTAACCAGATTTTGTCTGGGTTTAGTCCATCTTGGATCACATAGAATAAAGCAATTAAGATAGGGAATTGAATTAAAATTGGTAAACAGCTAGAGATTGGATTTACTTTGTGAGTTTTCCAGATTTTCATAGTTTCTTCTGCCATTTTTTGTTGGTCGTCTTTGTATTTAGTACGAATTTCATTTAACATTGGTTGAACTTCGGCCATTCTTTTTTGAGCAACTAAAGCCTTTTGATTCGGCATGTATAGGGCAAGTCGAATAATTGCAGTTAGCATAATTATTCCAAATGCTAAACTCAAATTTGGTGATAATCCAATTAAGGCTATTAATATGTTGTAAATTGGTTGGTAAAAAACACTTGTCCAAATTGTGCCCCAGAAACCTCTTTCGACAATTTCGAATTCGTTTGACATTACTTTTACTTCTTTACCGTCTAAAATAAAAGTTGCGCCAATTTTGTAAGTACCTAATTCAGAAAACAGAGAATGTGACCAAAGTGTATAACGAACTTGCCCAGATTGATTTGGTTGAATTTTAATGTCTTTAGCGTTGGCATCGTTATTTTTTTCGCAATTTATTTTTGGACTAGATACAATAATTTTATTTTCGCCATTTGTTGTGTTGAAAGTTGTAAATGGCTCGTCTGGGCAATTTTGTTTAAATACAATTGCTTTTGAATAATTGTTTTTTATATTTAGGGTTACAACTTTGCCAGAGGCAAATTCTTTTTTTGAAGTTTCAAATTGAATGGCAGGTGTATTTGGGTCGGTAACTTTTGGCTTTGCTACGAATAGTTGGAATCCTAATGAAATTACCAAGAAGATTAAAACGTAGTTAATTAAATTTTTAGACATTTTTTAGTTTAGATAGTAGTTTGATAAGATCCTCTCTAAAAACTTGGTATCTTGGTTTTTTGAAAGGAATTGAGTGAAGTATTATAAAAATGTTGTTTTTTTTAGAATAATCATTTTTATTTTCTGGATTTGCCAGCTGATTTAGAAAAACTTCTTTGTAGGCGTGAGTAATTTGTCTTTTGATTCTATTTCTACTTGGAGCGTTCAATTTTAGTTTTTTTGAAATTGAAACTGCTAGTAAGTCAGAGTTTAGATTATTGGGAGTGAATTTGCAAATTAAGGATGAACCCTTGATGGATTCACCCTTTTTGAAAGTTTCTGTGATTTGCACTGATTTTTTTAGTCTGAGATTTTTTGGAAGCACTTTTACGTTTAGGTGAGAATATTAGATTAAACTGTTAATCTTTTTCTACCTTTAGCTCGTCTTCGTTTTAACACGTTTCTACCATCTTTTGATGACATACGTGAAAGAAATCCGTGTCTTCGTTTTCTTTTTCTAGTTCGACTTTTTCCTTGCATAGTGGATCGTTAAATTTTAGCTTGCTGATTTTATTAGTTTATTGGCCTTTTGGCAAGTGAAAATAGTATATTGTTTTAACCAGTTTTTTGTTTTTTGGTTGTATCAATGTGGTTTGGCTTAATTTTGCCTTGCCTAAAACTTGAATTTTTGGCTTATAGTATAGTATTCTTAAGTTCGAATAATAATTAAAATGAATGTCTGATACTAATTCTAAGCCAAGATTTGAGTCTAGCTTTAAAATAATTGGCCTTACAGAAGACAGTTTTATCGAAAGCTATGTAGCTGAGATAGAAGAGATTAATTCTAAATTAAGAACTGTAAACGCGGATTTTTTTCTTATTATTGAGGTTTTAAACAATGAGTTTGCTACCGATGAGGTTGCTGATGCCATTGTAGAAACCTTTAGAAAGCATTTTTATGAAGCTAAAGATTTAGATTCGTACACCCGTTTTGAAGAGGCTTTAAAGTTTGTAAATGATGTTGCCCGTGATATTCAGAGTAATGGTCTGCCTTTATATCAGATAAATGTTGCGATTGCTGCTTTAATTCAAGGTAATATCTATTTGTCTCAAGCCAATGATGCTGAGATTTACTTATTAAGATCTGGAGTTGTTAAAAATATTGCTGAAGGACTTTCTGTTGGTAAGCGTAAAGAACATTCGGATTTGTTTGAAAATATTGCAACTGGAAATTTAGACAAAAATGATGTTGTTTTGTTTAGTACAGCTCGTTTAATGCGATATATACCGCAGTCTGATTTATCTAGATTTTTTCATTCAAAGAATGTAGATAGTGGATTAGAAAATATTGATGATGCGATTCGGACTGAAGTTCTTGGCCGAATTGGAGTACTCGCAGTTAAATTTAATGAATTCCCAAACTATAATTCGGTTGGTGAAATGCAGACTGATGACTTGAGTGAAACTGATGAAAAAAGCTCTATCTTTACTAGTCTAAAAGCTAAGACAGGAATTTATTTGAAACTTCGTAAAAATGTACCGAAATATTTAAAATTTGCGCATGAGTCTTATTTAGAATTCTCGGAATTTTTGTTTAATTTTTTTACTGGAAAGAGGGTTAAATTAGATACCTACAAACACAAATATGCGGTAATTACTACTTCTGCGTTATTATTCTTTGTATTTTTGTTGTTTATATTGTATTCGGCTGGTGTTTTTATTTCTCCGTCTGCTAAAGAAAACAAAGAATTGCTGAATCAAGCGGCCCAAATAATCTCAAATGCTAGATCAGAATCCAACAAGCAAAGAGCTGCAAATTTAATTTTAAGTGCAGAAAGTAAGGTCTTAGACGCTTCTAAGTCTAAGTCTCTTAAAACTGAAGTTGCTGAATTAACTTCTGAGATTAATGATATTAAATCTATGATAGATAATTTAATTGTGCTTAAAGATTTACAGTTAGTTGCAGATATTTCTGTAAAACGCTTTGATGTTTCAATTCAGGGATTATTAAAATTAGGTAACGCTTATTACGTTCATGATGGAAAAAGATTATACGAGTTCATAAATGATTTTGTAAAAGATCCAGCAACTATAATGGAACAAGGTAAAGTAATTGCAGCTTCAAGTTTTACTGAGTCTGATTCTTTGATTTTTTATTCTGATGATAACAAAATCAAGGAATATGCTAGTGGTGTAAACAAATATATGGACACTGAAGATGGTAATTATAAGCCTGCATCTAAGTTGATGGCATATGGTACCAGAATTTATTTGCTGGATACAACTGCAGGAAATATTTGGAAGTATCAAAGAAAACGAGACAGCTACGGTAAAGCTGAATCTGCATTAAATAATGTTGATAACGAAAAAATCAAAAAAGTTGTTTCAATGACTGTCGATGGTTCAGTTTATTTATTGTATCCAAATGGTGATATTGAAAAATATTATGCTGGGTCAATTGAGTCTGGTTTTTCAGTTGAAGTTAAGCCATTAATTGCTGCTAAAATTCCTGCCGAAATATATACAGAAGTAGATTTTCCTTATTTAATGATGGCTGATTACAAGAATAAAAAAATCTTTCAATACTATAAGGATCCTAAATCTAAAAACTTACAATATGATAGACAGTATGCTTTTGAATCTTTAGACGAATTAACTGGATTTGCAATTGATTATGCATCAAAGCGTTTATACGTAACAGATAAGAGTAAAGTTTATTTAACTACTTTTCTTAACTAATTTTGTAAGGAAACACTAAGTTTTCTTTTACTCCTGAAAGTCTTGCTTTTGAGTCAGCGTAAACAGTAAGTAAGGGTTCGTCTTTTTTGACTTTATCACCTATTTTCTTCAGGACTTTTAGACCGGCATATTTATCAATTGGCGCTCCTGCAATTCTAGCAATTTTAGAAATCAATTTGTTGTTAATACTTTTTACTGTTCCAGAGCTAGTTGCTAGCAAGTTGAAATGATATTTACCTTCGCGTAGTTCATATTTGCTTTTACCCTGTGCTTTTACAATTCTATTGAATTTAGCTAGGGCTTTACCTGATTCTAAAATTTCTTTAGCCATTTTATATCCTTGTTTTGGCTTGGCTTTTTTACCCATTTCTAGCAAATACCCCGACATTACTAAGGCTTTTTCTTTTAGATCTTGTGGTGCGTCAGCTGCGTTGTTCAAAACTTTGAAGACATCAATTGCTTCTAAACTTGGGCCAACTCCTTGACCTATTGGTTGGGTGCCGTCAGTAAAAATAACTTTTACTTCCATTTTTAATAGTTTGCCAATAGTTTCAAACCGATCTTTTAAATGTTCAGCTTGCATTTTTTCACTAACTTTAACATCTGGTCCAACTGGAATATCTATCAATACATGCTTTGAACCTACAGCGTATTTTTTAGCCATAATTGAAGCCAACATCATCCCTTCGGGATCTAAACTAAGCGGATGTCTAACTCGAATAATATGATCGTCGGCGGCTGCGATGTCTACGCCGCCTCCCCAAGACACAAATCCACCTTCGGTTTCAGCGATTTTTTTAAGTTTATCAGCAGTTACTGTTACATTTGCTAAAATCTCCATTGTGTCTGCAGTCCCTGAAGGAGAGGTGATTGATCTCGATGACGTTTTTGGCATTTTAAGCCCGGTTGATGCTATTATTGGAACAATTAGCATAGTAGTTCTGTTTCCTGGTACTCCACCAATACAGTGCTTGTCTACGATCGTTCCTTTGGTGAATTTAATGGTTTGCCCATTTTTTACAATTGCTTTAGTAAGATTCGCTGTTTCTTCGTCTGAAAGGCCGTGAATATGTGATCCCGCTACTAAGTAGGTAAGTTCGACATCAGTTAAGTCATCTTCGACTACGTCTTTAATGATGGCGTCAATTTGTTTGGCGTCTAATCTGTCTCCGTTAAGTTTAGCTTTTATAAATTCTACTGTTTCTGGTTTTTCTAGGTTTGAAACATCTACTTTGTTGTTTTTCTTTAACATTAGAGTTTTAAATGTTTCAGAGAAAAGCCCTAAATGACCATCTTTAACTGAATCGTCGTCAGAGATATCTACTAAAGCTGTAAGTGGATAAACTTTTTTTAGTTTTGGGTTTTTAAGTTTAATTCTGTCCCCAGGCTGTAAATCTAGTCTTAAAGCGTCTTTTGGAGTGAAAACTGCTACATATTTATGACCAGTTCGAATAGGTATGTTATAAGCCTTGAATTCCATGTTTAAAGGTTAGTTTAAAGTAATCTAAATATTATAACATAAAACAGGTTAATTTTGAACTAAAAATCAAGGTTTTTGATCCATAAAATGTATGTAGAGTTGTGCAAGTTTTCTGGGCTGAAAATTAGAATCCGAAATCTCAGTTTGTATACTTTTTACTTACTTAAACAGGATTTTACTTCTTTGGCCATTTCTAGAGCTTCGTTAGCAGTAATTACTAATATTTTAGATTGGTCTATTTTAAGACCAGGTAGGTTATTTAAGACTTTTTTTCGAATGTATCCAGCTTGTTCGCCCATACCACCCGTAAAGGCTATAAAGTCAACGTTTTCGAGTAGATTAGCGTAAAATCCTAGGTAGTGACTGACTCGGTAGCAAAAAGTGTCTATGGCCATTTGAGCTACTTTGTGGCCTTTTTTTGCAGCTAAATAGACTGTTCGCATATGGTTTGAAAGTTGAGACAAACCGAGAATTCCTGATTTTTCGAGTAACATTTTTTCAACATCTAGCCTTGGATACTCTCTTTTTAAGAAAAATATAATTGCAGGATCTATGTTTCCGCTTCTTGTTCCCATTATTAGTCCTTCGAGGGGGGTGAATCCCATGCTTGTATCGACTGATCTTCCATTGCTAATAGCTGAAACGCTGCAGCCATTGCCTAAATGACAAACAATTCCGTTAGCTTGATTTTTAGCTAATCCGAGCTGTTCACAGGCTGTTTCGTACACATATTTGTGATTGATACCATGAAATCCATATTTGCGAATTTTTTTATCAACATAATATTTGTAGGGGATCCCATATAAATACGCTTTTGGCTTTAAAGTTTGGTGAAAAGAAGTATCGAAAACTGCAAAATGAGGTGCTTTAATTAGCTTTTTGGCTACAATTATTCCTTTTAAATTATTTGGATTATGTAACGGGGCTAAATGTTTTAGTTTTTCGAGTTTTGCAATTATTTTTGGTGTAATTAGTGTTGTTTGCTTAAACTCTTCGCCTCCATGTACAAATCTGTGGGCCACTGCAGTAACTTTTGAAAGATCAACCTCTTTTAGATTTCCTAAGGTTTTCTGTAGGGATTTTTCAAAATTTGTAACATTTTCTAACTGAACTGTGTCGATAAGGGTTAGTTTTTTTGTTTCGAAGATGCTTAGTTTAATCGAAGATGAACCGGTATTTAAACTTATAATATACATATTTATAGGTAAGTGTCCTCTTGGGCTTCAACCGAAGTTATGGCTGCTAAATCTACTATGTCTTGAATTGAACAACCTCTTGATAAGTCGTTAACGGGTTGGTTTAAACCTTGTAGGATTGGACCGATGGCTTTGGCTTTACTTAGTCTTTCGGTTAATTTATAGGCAATGTTCCCAGAACTTAAATCAGGAAACACTAATACGTTGGCTCTGCCTTTAATTTTAGAATTGCTGAACTTTGATTTAGCTATTTCGGGAACAAGCGCTGCATCTACTTGCATTTCACCTTCGATTAATAAATTTGGGGCTAGTCTTTGGGCGATTTGAGTTGCTTCACGTACTTTGACTGCTTCTGGAGCATTGCTTGAACCATTTGTAGAAAAAGATAAAAAGGCTACTTTAGGATCTAGTCCAAAACGAAGTGCTGTATTAGCTGTGTCTATTCCAATTTGAGCCAGCTCTTCGGCAGTTGGATTAATATTAATAGCGCAATCAGCAAAAAGGTAAGTTTCTTCATTTAAAAGCATAAAGAAGAATCCGGAAACTTTATGGAATTTATCTTTAGATTTAATTATTTCAAATGCAGGTCGAACAGTTTCTGAAGTTGCGCATGTTGCCCCAGAGATTAGTCCTTGTGCATGTTTTTCGTGGAGCATCATTGTTCCATAGTAATGAATGCTGTCTAATTTTTGTTTGGCTTCTTCGCGGGTTAGCCCCTTTTCTTTACGAAGTTCTAACAACTTTTCTAGGTAATACTGTTTTTGTGGATTATTCTCTGAATAGTCGTGTAAATCAATAGTGTCTGGGATTCTTCCGTTAATGTCTTTAATTTTTTGTGTTAGGCTTTTTGGGTCGCCTAATAAAATTGGATAAGCTAGCTTTTGTTTAGCAATTTGAATTACTGCTCTTAAAGTTTTGTCGTGAATGTCGGCTTCAGGAAAAACAATCATTTGTGGATTGCTCTTAGCTTTTTTGTAAGCAGTTTCTAAAAATTTATTTACAGGATTTTTTGAGAAGATCATTTTCTATTTGAAAATTGGGCTATTACTATTTTTGATAATATCTTAATTAGTTCCAAAATAGAAAAACTATTTGTTGTTATATCAAGCTGATTTTTTTTTAAGGCATCAATTACTTCTAAAATTGTTAAATTTTGTACCGTAATTGAGGTAAAGGTATTTGAAAAGTATTCTATTAAATGTACATCGCTAGTACCAATAACGGGTTTATTATATTTTTTAGCAATTTTTAAAGCTCTTAAATTTGGATTTAAATATTTGTTGTAAAAATAGTTAAGTTCGATTCCGTCGAATAGTTGAATATGCTGTTCTAGTTTGTCTTTTAAACAGTTCGGCATATAAAAAAATGGGTGAACCGCTAAAATAAAACTTTCGGCGTGTGCTTGTTTGTATGATTGTAGTTGAGTGAATGATTCAATTTGGTCTGCGGATTGGTGACAATTCAAAATTACGACATGTTTACCCTCGATTGTTTTTTCGATTCCTGGAATCAACAAAATTCCATTCTGAGTAGCAAGTGTTTGCATTTCCTCTGAATACATAATTTTGTCGTGGGCGGTTACGGCAATAATTTTAAAATCTTCGGCAACCGCTTTTTGAATAACATCGCTAAATGAATAACTTATATTATCAATGGGATCTCCCTTTATATGAAGATGCAAACAGGCTTTATACTTCATTATTCTGCAAGCTCCGTAAATTCTTTAACTGATTTATTTGCTTTCTCAATTGTGGCTGAGGCTTTTTGTGTAGTTTCGATAGTTTTCTGGATCCCTGCTTGAATTTCGTCGACTTGTTCTTTGGTTTCTAGGTAAGCAGATTCGGTATTGCTTACAAAATCAGAAGCATCTTCTTTGGCTTTTTTTACATAGCTACAGCCAGAAAGTAAAAATATTAGGGTTGTAATCGAAATTAGCTTTTTCATAATTTATTAATTCTTAAATATTTCTTTAAAATCTCCTTTAAAGGTTTTTAAAAAGTTTTTAACATCTAAAATGTCATTTGAACTTATATGAGTAGGTGCTTTTTTAGATTTTAACTGTAAGGTTTTATGAACTCTATTATTTATGATTGGATTTACTTTATCTTTTAATAAGGCAATTTCAGCAACAGTTCTACTTTGGCATTTTGAACATTCGCATCTTAGTACTACTTTTGATTCAGTTACAGAGTCTATAAAGATTTCTTTATTAGAAACGGATTTTTTGCATTTGTGACATCTAAGCTTCTTTTTTAGCATTATGATAACCTCTTTTATGATTTTGAAGTTCATTATTAAGTTTAGTTAAATTAATGTATCGGGTAGATTTTATATTAATAGATTTCTAAAAAATTTTCAATTGTAGTTAAACTTAGAATGTTTTGGAATTTGCTTTTGGTTGTAACTATTGTGTTTTTTTGTTTATATAAAGCCGAATGATTTTTTGACAAAATATGCAAAGCATAGTGTAGTGCTGTAAAGATTAATTTGACTAAGGGTGCTTACTATGTGGTGAATAAGTTGATTATGCTAATTCAGATAGTGCCCATTTTAGTCTGTCTATAGTTTTTGTGTATCCAAGAACATTTGCGACTTCGAAAACGCCTGGTGAAAAGTCTTCGTTAGTGAGGGCAATTCTAACTGGCCAAAGTACTTGACCATTCTTTAGATTTAGTTTCTGAATAACTTGTATAAACTTGTCAAAAAGTGCTTTCTCAGATTCGAAGTCTGACTCGTTTAAATCCTTTATACATATAGCGATTGCTTGTTTAGCAACTTCGGCATTTACGCCCATTTTTTCATTCAAAAAAAGCGTTTTATTGTAGTCTAAATTTTTGGCAAAATAAAATTTAATTAATTCATTTATATTTTCTGGTTCTTTAAGGATTTTTTCTTCTAAAGTTATTAGGGCTTTGTTTAAGAATTCTTGGTCAGTTTTATACTTTTGGTCTAAGTTTTTTTCGACTTCAGTTAAAAGTAATCCTCCTCTAAAATTAGTGAATTTTGGGCTATTTTTAGTTAAATTGAACACTGGACCTTTGTTAGTTTCTTGAATTTGGCAGGTAGAATCTAATTCTTTGGCTTTGGCTCTAAGTTTGTTCCAGTAAAGGTTTCTTTTCCATTGCCAGTTGAACCAGTTTAATTTGTCTAAATCAAAGATCGCTCCAGATTTTTGAACTCTTTCTAGTGAGAATTTGTCGATTAATTCTTCGAAGCTGTAGATTTCTTGATTATCTGAAGTATTCCAGCCAAGGAGGGCTATAAAGTTGATTAGGGCTTCTTTTAAATATCCTTTATCAATGTAACTTTGAGTTGAAACATCATTTTGTCTTTTTGATAATTTGCTTCTGTCTTTGTTTAATAAAAGAGGTAAATGGGCAAATTCAGTAGGTTCCCAATTAAATGCTTCGTAAAGTAAAAGATGTTTTGGAGTTGATGGAAGCCATTCTTCGCCACGAATTACGTCGGTAATTTGCATGTCGTGATCGTCTACGACTACAGCTAAGTGGTAAGTTGGAAATCCATCTGTTTTAAGAAGTACGTGGTCGTCTAAAGTGTTTGTGTCAAAAGTCACTTTTCCTCGGATTTTATCGTCGAATTTTAATTGACGATTTAAGGGGATTGCTTGTCGAACTACGAAACTAGCTTTTGATTTCAGTTTTTCTTGGATTTCGACAGGAGTTAAATATCGGCAATGTCGGTCGTACATAGGAGCTTTTTTCATAAGCA
The DNA here is from genome assembly GCA_943349385.1 of Candidatus Peribacteria bacterium. Classification (GTDB taxonomy): domain Bacteria; phylum Patescibacteriota; class Gracilibacteria; order UBA1369; genus CALQZM01. The sequence goes on along the minus strand of CALQZM010000016.1, from coordinate 3,828 downwards.
TTTGTTCTTCACGCATTTGATCGAGTCTTTCTTTGGTACAGAAACATCGATAAGCATGGCCTTGCTCAATTAATCCTTGTACAGCTGTTTGGTAAAGCCCAAGTCGTTCTGATTGAATGTAGGGGCCATGTGGACCTTCTTTTCCTGGTCCTTCATCGAATTCTAATCCTGCCCAATTAAGAGTATCTATAATGTTTTGTAAGGAGTCCTCAACTAATCTAGCTTGATCTGTATCTTCGATTCTAAGTAAAAAGTCACCATTATGTTTTTTGGCGTAAAGGTAAGCGTAAAGCGCAGTTCTAAGACCGCCTATGTGTAAGTATCCGGTTGGAGATGGTGCGAAACGGGTTCTAACTTTTTTGTTCATCTAGATTTTTTGTAATTAAATTGCTAAGTTCATTGTGTCCGTTTTACCTTAATTAGTCAACTTATGTCAAAATTTTATCTTACAACTGCTATCGCTTATACAAATGCTAAACCTCACTTAGGGCACGCCCTTGAATTTGTTTTTGCTGATATTATTGCAAGATATTACCGAGCGAAGGGGACTGATACCTATTTTTTGACGGGGACTGATGAACACGGAAGTAAGATTTACAAGACTGCTAAAGAAGCTGGACGTGATACTCAAGAATTTGTAGATGATGTAGTGCAGCATTTTTATAAGTTAGCTAAAGACCTCAACCTAACAAACGATGATTTTGTGCGTACTAGCTCTGACTTGCACAAACGAGGTGCCCAAAAAATTTGGAACAAACTGGTTGAGGCAGATGATATTTATTTAAATAGTTACTCTGGATTGTATTGTAGCGGATGTGAGGCTTTTTTAAGTGAGAAAGATTTAGTTGATGGTAAATGTACTAATCATATGGTTGCACCTGAGCTTTTAACTGAAGAAAATTATTTCTTTAGACTTTCTAAATATTCCGATAAAATTAAAGATTTAATTAAATCTGGTGAGTTAAAAGTGTATCCAGATGTCCGAAAAAATGAAATGTTAGCCTTTTTAAACGAAGGTTTGCAAGATGTTAGCTTTTCAAGGCCTAAAAATATTCTGCCATGGGGCATAAATGTTCCGAATGACGATTCGCAAGTTATGTATGTTTGGTGTGATGCTTTAACTAATTATTTAACAGCTTTAGGATACGCTGATGGCGATACTAAGGTAGCTAAATATTGGCCGTGTGATTTACATATTATTGGTAAAGATATTTTAAGGTTTCATGCTGGCGTTTGGATTGGAATGTTGTTGTCGGCTGGCTTACCTTTACCGAAAGCAATTGGTGTTCATGGATTCGTAACCTCTGAAGGTAAAAAAATGAGTAAATCTTTAGGTAATGTTGTGGATCCTTTAGATTTATTGGCAACTAGCCCAGTTGATGCTGTAAGATTTTACTTAGCTCGCGAAATTCCTACAGGTGATGATGGTGATTTTAGTAAAGAAAGATTTAACATAGTATATAGTTCAGATTTGGCTAATAATTTTGGGAATTTAGCTAGTAGAGTGGTTTCGATGGTCCATAAATATTTTAATGGAGTTGTTCCAACTATTACTGAATTTAAATTTGAGCCTGAGTTTGCCGATTGCTTTAAAACTTATTGTTCTGAAATTGAAAATTTCGATATCAAAAAGGGGATCGAATCTGTTTTGCATTTTATGACTTTATTAAATCAATATGTCGAAGAAACTAAACCTTGGGCATTAGCAAAAGAAGCTAAAACAGCTGAATTAGCTTTAGTAATGGGTAACTTAGTCGAAGGTGTTAAAAGAGTAACCTACTTAATGGCTCCATATGTACCGAATGCTACTTTAGAGCTAGCAAAAATTCTGCAAATAGATTTAGGCTTAAATTTTGAAGCAGGATTTAAGTCAGTAGTTGCCGAAAAAACATTAGGCGAAATTACGCCTTTGTTTCCTCGTTTAGAGATTTAATTTATTTCGTCTACAACTAAGGTTACTTTTACTACGAATCTTATTATTACATAAGATATCATTATTAATATTAAGCCACCTAATGCCCAAAATATATTGGTCTTGGCTTGTTCTATTTCACCTTCTTCGCCACGGGCAATAATGTAGTTAAATCCGTTTATAATCAAAACTAAAATTGCCACTCCACCCGCTAGCTGCATAATGGTAATAATTAGGCTACCCGATAAATTAAAAATTTTATCTTCAGCACTTGTACCAGCAATATTTGGAATATAGTTAGGTCGTAAATCCTCTGGTAATGAAACTTGAGCAAGCAAGTTAGTTGGATTCAAGAAATTTATTGCACTAAAACAAATTGTATAGATCCAGAATTGAAAAATTGATATTTTAGTCATTTTAAAGTTTTAAAGTGAATCAAAAAGTCTTACTACTCCTATTATTATAGCAAATGAAGCTGTAATTAACACCACCCCAATTAAGGCTTCTACAATCATGTTTTTGGTATTGGTGTAAGCGTCTTCGTTACCTCTTGAGAGAATCAGTCTGACTCCGGCATATACAAAAAATATGGTGAAAGCTATGGGTGAAAATTGAATTAGAATTTTTAGTAATTTGGGTGCAAGCCCTTGTTCTAGATCGCCATCTGCTAGTCTTATTTTTTCATCTTTAGAAATTACGCCATCTTGATTTGTATCATTTCGTTTTGAGAAATCAAATAAACTTTCTTGGCTTGGAATTAATATCTTTAATTTTTCTTCGTAAGTTTTATTTTCTGAAGGATTTGGATCTTCTTCTGCTTTTTCTTTTTCTTCTGCTTCTGCTGGGGCTGCTGCTGGGGCTGGTTCTGCTGGTGGGGTTGACTGTGCCAAAACTGTATTGGCTGTAAAAAGTAGGCAGAATAATAAACTTAATATAAAACGCATTTTAAAGTGAATTAAGTGGTAGGAGGGTAATTATTTGAACGATTGTAAAACTCATTAAGGCAATTACTAATCCTACAATAGAATATATTGCAATATTTTTGGCACTAGCAGCTTTGTCGGTGTCTCCGGCCGCCAAGAAAAAACTTATTCCAGCGTAAATAATTCCTATCATGGCTACGACCGCTATAAGGGTTAGTAATCTTGAAGATATTTGAGGTAAGGCCTTCTCGGTTACGTATTTTGTAACTTCGGCACCGGTTCTTTTTTTGTCATTACTGAAAGTCGGACCAGGTAAAAGACTTGGTTTTAGAATTGGTGGAATATATTCTCTTGTATCCTCTGGAGTGGCAGGTGGAGTAGTTGCTGCTGGTGCTTGTGCTAATACAGCGCTTGGAAGTAGTAATAAGTGGATTGTAAGTAAGCTGATTGATAGGAGTTTTTTCATATAAAGTTTTTTATTTTAGGTTTTTGTTAGGCAGCTGCTGAATCGCTTGCTGTAGTCTCTAACCTCGAGTTAGATTCTGCTGCTGCTGCTGGTGTTGCTGGTGTTGCTTCTGGTGTAGCTGCTGCTTCATCGAGCTTTTGCTGCAGATCGGTATTGGTAAAGTAGTTTGGATTGATTGTGTAAAGTATTATTCCAGACAAAAATAAGATGGCAATTGCGGTTAAACTTTCAATAATTTTGGTTTTGGCTTCTCCTATTTTACTGTCATCTCCACCAGCGGTTGCGATTATGATTCCTTGGATCATAATTATAAATACCGCAATAATTCCGACTATGCCGGTTGCCCAACGGTAAATTAATCCTACATATTGTTTAAGTAAATCGATTCCGGATTCTCCGAACAGTAATTGAACTCTATCACAAGTAACTGTAGTAGGGAGTGGTTGGTCTAAAGGTATTTCTCGTATGTAAGAATATTGTGGGGTGCATGATTGAACATATTTAGTTTGACAGCTATCAATACCAAT
>CALQZM010000015.1 GCA_943349385.1 Candidatus Peribacteria bacterium | reverse complement strand
AGAGCAACCGCCTTGTAAGCGGTAGGTCATCGGTTCGAATCCGATAAGTGGCTCCACACAGATTCTTGTATAATAAAAGACGGAGACTAAGTTGAAATATTGCAAATGGGTAGGTACCGAAGTGGTCAAACGGGGCAGACTGTAAATCTGCTGGCTTACGCCTTCAAAGGTTCGATCCCTTTCCTGCCCACCACTAACGCTTAAATGCTTTTTTGCGTGTTGCATACTACTAGTTGACATATACATATCTTCTATCGTAATATCATTCAAGATGTAACTTTTATAGACTCAGAGTTAAATACAAATGTAATGCCCTATCATGCAAATAAAAAAAATTAACACTCCTAAAAAGGTCCTTGGGCTTTTAATAGGGCCAAATGCAGAAACATGTGTTACTCATCAAAATATCGAAAATGTAATGGATGAACACCTAAAATTATTAAAAAATAAATTTCGAGGAGTTGATGTTCTTATTTACCCGCCTGACACACGAATTACTGAATCCGGAGATTACATTGCTATTGAACTTGAAATTTTGAGAGAAACTCTAGATAGAGTTCGTATGCAAATTGCTGAGAAAATAAGGCGTTCTTTAGACTGTAAAGTGATTTTAACCAACCAACCGCTTGATAACCTTACGTCAGGATACAGTACAGAAAAATGGCATTCCGAAAGGAACTACCCCGCAGCAACCCCCAGAATTAAAACAAAGAGAATTCCAAATCCCGAATTGCTTACTGAACTACCAGAAGATGAGCTTAGTCATCCAAATATACTGTTTGAAAATCGTTATAGAATAAGTGAAAACAGTATATTAGTAAGACGACCATACTTACCGGGAATTACGACATTAGATAATGAATCTCATTTACCAATCAAAGCAAAATTACGCATATTAATTGATGCCCTTGGTGGAAACCTGTATTTACATTACTGTGGATTCGTACATTGCGATGTAAAACCTAGCAACATATTTATACAAACTACTCAAGAAAACGATTTAGTTGGAATGATAGGAGATTTAGAAGGAATTTTGGAACAAAATAGCAATAATACAAGTTCAATTCCAATTTACACTCCTCAATTTCATGAAGAATCATATTTTCCTAAAGCTGATATAAAGCCAATAGACTATTCTAGAGATTCATTTGCTTGGGCAATCACTTTAGCTTATGTCCTTACAGATCAAACAGAAGTGTTTTCGACTGCAAAAATACCAAATATAGAAGACTGGTTTAGCTCTGAGCAAAAAAATTGCCCTAAATATAGTTTTCTAATTGAACAATGCAAACTTGGCATTGGTAAAGACAGATCTCAAAGACCTACACTAGAAACCTACAAAGAAGCGCTTCTTCCACTATCGTAAAAACCCCCGAATGTAGTCTATTAGGGGATTTTTAAGTTGTAAGAATTTTTTTTACTTTCTAGCAGCTTTAATTGAGGCTTGGGCTGCGGCTAGTCTTGCGATTGGTACTCGGTACGGGGAACAACTTACATAGTTAAGTCCTATGTTGTGGCAGAACTCAATTGAATGTGGCTCGCCACCGTGTTCTCCGCAGATTCCAATTTCTAAATTGGGCACTGCACTTCGTCCTTTTTCGACTGCAATTTTCATTAAGGCTCCTACCCCGGCTTGATCAATACTTTCTGCAGGATCTACCAACATAATTGCTCGCTCTAAGTATTGCGGAATAAATTTTGCAGAATCGTCACGCGATAATCCGTAGGTCGTTTGGGTAAGATCGTTTGTTCCGAATGAGAAAAAGTCTGCTAGCGGGGCGATTTCGTCGGCAGTTAAACAGGCACGAGGTACTTCTATCATTGTTCCAATTCTGATGTCGAAGTTGATGGCATTTTTAAATTCATCAATCACTTCTTGAACTTCGGCTCTTAAAATTTCTAATTCTTTTACATTTCCGATTAGGGGGATTTCAATTTCTGGTTTCACTTTAACCCCTGCTGCGCTAGCTTCAATTGCAGCCTCTACAATGGCCTGTACTTGCATTTGGTAAATTTCTGGATAAGTTATAGCCAACCGACATCCTCGATGCCCTAGCATTGGATTTACTTCGTGTAGAGAGTCCACAGTATTTTTTAAAATTTCAAATTCAATACCCATTGATTCTGCCAGCTCGGCAATTTTTTTATCGTAGAAAGGTAAGAATTCATGTAGAGGCGGATCCAGCAATCTGATTGTAACTGGCAAGCCATCCATCTCAATGAAAATCCGTTTAAAATCTTGTTTTTGCATTGGCATTAATTTTGCTAATGCTCGGGCTCGGCCTTCTAAGTTTTGAGCTAAAATCATTTCTCGCATAACAGCAATTCTTTCGTCTTCAAAGAACATATGTTCTGTACGGCAAAGCCCAATTCCTTCTGCACCAAATTCTCGAGCTCTTTTTGCATCTTCGGGAGTATCTGCGTTGGCCCTTACTTGTAGTTTTCTAACTTCATCGGCCCAACCCAAAACTTCTAAAAAGTCTCCAGAAACTGCTGGCTCTACCATCCGTACTAATCCTAAAATTACTTCACCGGTGCTTCCGTTAAGGGTAATAATGTCACCTTCTTTAACTTCGGTTCCGTCTTTAGTAATGAATTTTCGGTGTTTTTTATCTACCACTACTTCAGAACAGCCGGCTATACAACATTTACCCATTCCTCTAGCAACTACTGCTGCATGACTAGTCATACCTCCGGTAGAAGTAAGGATTCCGTTTGAAGCGTGCATTCCATGAATGTCTTCTGGCGAAGTTTCTTTTCGCACTAAAATTACGTTTTCACCGGCTTCTTTTAAAGCTACGGCATCGTCTGCGTTGAACACAACTTTTCCGACAGCTGCGCCCGGCGAAGCCGGTAAGCCTGTTGCAATTACTTTTTTGGCAGCAGTTGCATCAAGATGAGGATGTAAGATTTGATTTAAAGAATTGGCGTCAATTTTTAGTAGAGCTTCTTCTTTAGTCAAAAGTCCTTCACGTACTAAATCGGTAGCAATTTTTACAGCTGCGTGGGCGGTTCTTTTTCCGTTTCTAGTTTGCAAGAAATAAAGTTTTGATTCTTCGATTGTGAATTCAATATCTTGCATATCTCGATAATGTTTTTCTAGTTTATCTTTGATATCGATTAATTGATCGTAAACTTCTGGCATAACTTGTCTAAGCGTATCGATTGTTTCTGGCGTTCTAATGCCGGCAACTACATCTTCACCTTGAGCATTAATTAGGAATTCACCGTATAAAACTTTTTCACCGTTGGAAGGGTTCCTAGTAAATAAAACTCCAGTTCCTGAAGTTTCACCCATATTACCAAATACCATAGACTGAACAGTTACGGCTGTGCCTTTTAATCCGTAGATACCATGAATTTTTCGGTAAGTATTTGCTCGATCGTTGTTCCAAGATTTAAACACAGCTTCAATAGCTAATTTTAATTGATCACTTGGATTATCTGGGAAAGGTTTACCAGTCTCTTTTTGTACTACACCTTTGTATAAACTAACTAATTCTTTTAAATCGTTAACTGTTAGTTGAGTATCTAATACAACTCCACGCGCTGATTTAATTGCTTCCATTTGTTCTTCGAAATGTTCATGATTAATATCTAACACTACGTTACCAAACATATTTACGAATCTTCGATAAGCATCATAAGCAAATCTTTCGTTTTCAGTTTTATTAATTAAACCTTGAATTGTTTGATCGTTTATACCTAAATTCAAGATTGTATCCATCATACCTGGCATTGAGGCAGCGGCTCCTGATCGAACTGAAACCAAAAGTGGATTTTCAGGATCGCCAAAAATTTTGCCTGCATTTTGTTCTAACTTTAATAAGTTAGTTTCAAGTTGACCATCGAAATCTTGCGGATAACTGTGATTTTGACTTAAGTAGTAATGACACACTTCAGTCGTGATCGTAAATCCTTGAGGGACTGGCAAACCTAAATTAGTCATCTCGGCAAGATTTGCACCTTTGCCACCTAATAACTCTTTTTGGTCCTTATTACCTTCATCAAAGAAATAAATATGTTGCATGGTATAGGTAATTAAATTTTTAAAATAAATTAGATTGGTCTGATGTCTGAGCTAGTAAGATTTTTACACTTCAGGTTCAGGTTTAATAGTCTTTTAACTAAAAACCCCGCGAATATTAGCTAGATTTTCTAATCTTTTCAATGCCGTAATAAAACTTGCTTCTCGATAAGTGCAATTATAAGTTGATTTAACTGATTCTACTTTTTCGTAGGCTGCCTCCATAATAGCTTTTAATCGAGTCTGAACTTCGTCTGGCTGCCAGTAATATCCGTAAGAATTTTGAACCATTTCAAAGTAACTAACTGTTACACCTCCGGCATTCATTAAAATATCTGGTAAAACTTCTGTTTTACCTTTTAGAATTGCATCAGCTTCGGGAGTAACTGGACCATTAGCTAATTCAACAATAATTTTAGCTTTTATATTGGCTGCATTTTTAATTGTAACTTGATTTTCTAAGGCAGATAAAAACAAAATATCGCATTCCGATTCAAGTAGTTCTTCGTTGGTTACTTGCTTAACACCGTTTTGAGATTTAATTGCATCGTAATTTAAAGTTGTATGCTCACATTTCATTACTGATCCAAACTCAACTTTACATGAGATTGCTTGAGCTACATCAAAACCGTCTTGGCAAATTAATCCACCAGAGGAATCTGAAATTCCAATAATTTTATATCCATGTGCCGAAAGTAACTCAGCTGCGTTTGCTCCGGCGTTTCCAAATCCTTGGATAATCACAGTCGAATTTTTAGGATCTAGATTATGCATTTCGGCATATTTAGTTAGTACATAAACTCCTCCTTGAGCAGTCGCTTGTTCACGTCCTGCAGATCCGCCAAATTCAAGTGGTTTACCAGTAAATACACCGAGTGCTTTAGAACTGCCACCTTTTAATTTCATATATTCGTCAGTTGCCCAGGCCATTACTTGACCGTCGGTATACATATCTGGAGCCGGAACATCGATGTCAGGACCAATGTAATCTGCAATTGATCTTACAAAACCTCTAGTTAATTTTTCTTTTTCAGTTTTAGAAAGCGATTTCGCATCTACCTTTACTCCACCTTTACCCCCACCTAGAGGGATTCCAACCACTGAACATTTAATAGTCATCCAAGCTGAAAGTGCTTTTACTTCGTCTAAATCTACATTATCTGAGAATCGAATTCCACCTTTATACGGACCAGCCCAGTTATTGTGTTGCACACGGTATCCTTCAAAAATATCTATTTCACCGTTATCTCGTTGTACTGGAAAAGTCACCCAATGTATTTTTTGGGGTTCAGAAAGTGCTTTACGAACAGGTTCAGATAAACCCATAATTGTAGCGGCCGTCTGAATTTGATTGATTGTATTTTCGTATAATCCGCTCATATGGAAAATTTAGAGGCTAATTTAAATAAATCCAGGAGATTGAATATAATCAATGTTCTCCTGGAATGCTAGTCATTTTTTGTCGTTAATTTACAGTTTAAGGTTTTACCAAATCTTAAACCATGCTTTTTTAGAGCCAGACTCAACCTTGATTTTATTTTCAAGTGATATAACTTTGTTTTGGAAAGTTTCAATCAATCTAAATAAATTTTCTTTTTCTTTACCATGCTGGTCAATTAATTTTTGCATAGTATTATTGAGCTCTTTAATTGGTTCGTAAGATACAATTTGTTGATGACTTCTAGATTGTTGTTGATCAATTGCAACTGCCATCAAGTTTGTTTCAACTTGTGATTCCGACTCATTTTGAACCGTAGTAGTTGAGGATTCATGTTTCACTTCTGCAGTTGAGTGTTCAACGTGCGAAACTTCGGCCTGTTCAGCTTGAGAATCTTGAGTAGTCGAACTTAAAGTTTCCTTTATTTGTTCAGGAGAAATCTTAGACATTTCCGCTAATGAGCTTAGTTCAATTAGGTAATTAAATCCTTGAGGAGTTCGATCTTTTCGGTATCTCAACTTCTTGGATTTAATCATTCGTCGGATAGTCTGGATAGACTTCCCACTCATTTCAGAAGCATCTTTAATAGATATATATTGGGTCATTTTTGGGTGGGTTTACAAAATATTGACTACCTAAAAATAGGCAATTTTTTTTGACTAATCAAGATGCGAATCTCAATTTAGGCTTGCTAAAAAAAGGACTAATTGTTTACCTCTTTTGCAATGTATAAATTTCTAGAGTAAACTAGCTTTTGAAATTTGATTATTTGTTTGATATGAATCTACTTCTTTCTTGGAACCTCTTTGTAATTGCAATCTTTGTGGTAATAATTGCCTATAGCTACATAATAGGAATTAATAAAACTGTTAAAACTATTATTGGGTCATACCTAGCGATCCTAGCTGCAGATGGTCTTGGGAACATTTTTAAAGACTATTTTTTGAGTTCAGAAAAATTTGTTAAGGTCCTAGCTCTAGTAAATATACCGAATCCAGATGAAGCTCTTATAAGCATTAAAGTCTTAATATTTGTTGCCGCAGTTGTAATCTTAACAGTTAAAGGTGCTTACGAAGTACATATAAACACAAATAATTTTGTAAGTGGAAATCTTGCCATTACAGGAGTATTTGGATTTTTAAATGCAGGATTAATTATTAGCACATTACTGGTCTATGTCTCGGGATCATCGTTTGTACAGAAAGCTAATGTTTCAAGCAACATCGTCGATCTTTATACCGCCTCTACCTTCGTACAAGGCATGGTAGATTATTATGATTTTTGGTTTTCAATTCCAGTTGTGGTCATTGTTGTATGGAGCTTGTTCTTTTATCAAAATGACTAACTACTACGTCACCTCTGCATAACCACTCGTTTGTATTCTTGGTATTTTTGGTTTATATAAGTTTGCTCTTTGTGGTGTTCAATATCGTGGTGAGCTTTACAAAGCGGGACTATAGATTCGTGAGATTTACTTATTGAGTACGGACTTTGATGATGCAAGTGTTCAGCCGGCTTATTACAACTTTCTTTAGCACAAAGTTGAGCAGTTTTTTGAAAGGCTTCTCGTTTTTTAGCTGCAGGAATGTATCTAGATTGGGTTTTTACTGTTTTAGACTTTCGCTCTTTAGGAGTAATAGCGTCTTCAACTATGTTTAGAATTTCTTTGAATGTTTCATTCCAAGTCAATGGTTTATGCGCTTTTTTTTCTAACTTATGATGCAATACTCTTAATTGTGAAATTAATTTAGGATCTAGTTTTGCTGAGAATTTTTCGAATTCATTAGAATATGCTTTAGTAGAGTCGTGGCAACTTCCGTCAACGGAGGAGTCCATATTTTGTGTTCGATAATCTCGAACCATAACTTCTAAACTAGCTTGCGACATTGTTTGGATTTTAATAGCTAACTCTTTTTCATTTTCTAAAGTAACAATTGGAGCAATAACTTCTAATTTACTCCAACCAATTTCACCACCTTCAAACATGGCATTCAGAATTGGCTTATTTTGAAGTTTTGTTTTAATATTTAAAATCTTACTTACTGTACCATTACTTAGTCCAGCAAGTTTAGCTGCAAATTCATAAATTGAATGCATTCCGTGCTTTAAATAAAGTTTACGAAGTGCAACTTCTGGCAACAATCCAATAAACTCGTTCCTATATTTTTTAATCATAAAACTACAATCTACACACTTTTTATACAACTCATGATCCGTTAAATTTTTCATATATTTATATTAAATGTATTTATAATATTACTACTAAAAACTCTAAATGAAAGATTAAATGTAAATCTTAAAATGACATAAGTATAAATTTGGGTGATAGCTTATACACCAACTATCAGAGAAACACACTGTGCCAATTTGGGATTGAACCATAAAATTAAAACTAAAAAAGGGTTGCATTTTCCTCTGGAAATTCTTAAGATGTCGCTTGTGTAGGGTTGGTAGCTCAGTCGGTAGAGCAACGGCCTTTTAAGCCGCTGGTCGTGGGTTCGAATCCCACCCAACCCACCATTTTACACCTAAAGCCTAGCGAAGGTGTTTTTTGTTGTGCTAAAATAGTGACATGAAACTTTATAGATCAGAACTCTTATACGTACCATTTTTCAATGAGAATACATTACTCGGCCTGTTGCGAGAAATTATTATCGACCCTCAAAATGGTCAAGTTATAGGTTATGCAACCGAAAAAAACCTAAGTAAATATATTCCATTCGAAGAAGCCTTACATTTCGTAGATAGGTTTTTTTGCAACGAAAGAGATCCAATTACTGATAGTGAAGATGTAATTAGAACTCAGGCAATCCTAAAAGAAAATAAACAAATAATTAATAAACCTGTGTATACGGTTGCCGGCGATATAGTTGGCTACATTTCAGACTTTCAAATAGAAATGACTATAGGACAATTAACTCAAATCTGTACCCATCGTTACAAATTTGGATTTTTATACTTAGGTAGGAATCAATTAATTTCACACTTAAAAATTTATGCAATAGAAGCAGATAAAGTAATAGTTAAAAACAATTATCAAACCGTAAAGGCAAAAGCAAGAAAACCTAAGCCTGCAAAAAGGGCTGAACCCGTTGTAATGAGTCCAGCCCTTAATTGTAAAACAACTAACTAACTCTTAACTATGGAGTTGCAGTAGTTGTAGTTACAGGTGCCCCTGCTGTTGCTCCAAGTATAGTATTTACAATTGCGTAAGATGCGAAAATAATTATTACACCGATTAAGCAATATAATATAATTTTCTTGGCTTCACCTGCTTTATCTTCACTACCATTACTAGTTACATATAAGAAACCAGCATAGATAATAAACAATACACAAATAAATCCTAAAAATCCTAACGCCCAGTTAACTAGAGTGTTAATTAGATTTTTAATATTTCCTTCACCACCTGTTTGATTCAAGATCGAAGAAGGTGCTTCTGCAGTAATTTGAGCAAATGATACCGGGATAGCAGAAAATGCTAACACCACACCACACATTATTGCAAAAGAAATAATGGCTTGCTTTAAAGTTTTAAGACTCATAATTTGAGGATTAAGTTTTATAAACTAAATCGAATTATATAGCTTTTTATATTAGTTGCCAGTCTTGACTTTTGACAAATTGGATTTCTGGTTCAAGATTCACTCCAGTTTTTTCAAAAACTTCACTTTGAATTATGTCTTTTAGCTCTATTACATCACGCGCAGTTGCTGATCCATCGTTAATAAAAAAATTTGCATGTTTTTCAGAAATTGAAATTCCTCCAACTTTTTTACCTTTCAAGTTTATTGACTCGATTAATCTACCGGCGTAATCCCCTTTTGGATTTTTAAAAAAAGACCCTGTAGTCAAACCCTTAGGTTGAGAAAAATTTCTATGTGTTGCAAATTCATTTGGATCACCTGAGGCATCTTTAGAATCTAAACTAACTTTAAAATCTGCAGCTAAAATTACTCTATTGGGATTTTCTTTAAAATTTGTATATCTGTAAAACATGTCTAAATCAGCCGCGTCAATATTTATAATTTTATCTAATTTTGGATCGTAAACTTTCACAGTTTTTAAAACATCTTTAATTTCAAGTCCGTGACAACCGGCGTTACCTGAAACTGAACCTCCAATAGTGCCAGGGAGTCCATAAAACGATTCTAAGCCGAACAATTGAGGATCATGCTTAGTCACGAACCTCGCCAGCTCAACCCAGCTTACGCCGGCTGCTAGGCTTAAAATTTTAGATTCAAGATTTGCTAATATTTCTTTGTTTAAAATTTTGATCACAACAGTTCTCACACCTTCATCAGGAAATAGTAAATTACTACCACCTCCAAAAATAAAAGGTTTCAAACCTTTTGAATAACTAAACTTAACGGCCTCAATAATTTCGGCCTCAGTTTTTGCTAAAATAAAATAATCGGCTGGCCCACCAATGGCAAAAGTACAAACTGTATTTAACGGAAAGTTTTCTTTTATTTGGATCATAGATGTGTGAATTTCTGGTCGGGGTAGCAGGACTCGAACCTGCGACCTCTCGGTCCCAAACCGAACGCGCTAGCCAACTGCGCTATACCCCGAATTGAATTGCCCGGTTATCTTAAAACAAGTTTTTGCGATAAGCAAGAAATTTTTATATATGCGGCTACTTTGGCTCTAAACGCTGTTTTAAAAGTGAGGGGCTACTTTGGCTCTAGACACTGTTTTAAATGTGAGGAGCTACATCCACGCCGAATTCAGTCAAAATGTCTGCAGTAACTTGATTCATAGCATCCTCTTCTTGATCGTTGTTATGATCATAGTCAAATACATGCAGCAATCCATGTACAAACAAGAACATGTACTCGTCTAGGATTGGGACATTCTTAATTGCAGCTTTCTTAATTGCAGTATCAACCGATATATAGATTTCGCCGGCACCTTCGTTAGCCATTAGATATTCATTTATGTACCCCCACGACAAAACATCGGTGGGCGCATCTTTTTGTCGGTAGGATTTATTTAGCTCTTGAATTTCTGAGTCCGAGATAAAATAAAGTTGCAATGTATTGGAATCAGACAATTTTTCAAAATAATTGCTGCGTTTTTTTTGTAGAATTTTTAGGGCAATTTCGTACAAGTCAGATAACTTTTTTGCTATTTCGTCACTAGGCGGATTTGTTATAAATATTTTCATTGGATATTGTATAATAATATATTCAAAGAGTACCTCAAATTAAGAATTGAATGCAAATTTAGGATGTAAATTTTTATGAACAAAAAAATTGACCTATCCAAATTTGGACACTTGAGCGAATTTGGCAAAACTGCCATCTTGTCAAAATTTATTGAGTAACCACATGTCATTTTGTACAAAATTTGTAGTCATAATTAGGCAAAGTGTTTTTGCTTTTAACTAGCTTGTAGCAGTTTTATGAGTAGTCGGAATTCCACCTATACATCATGCAGTTTGAACAAAATAGTTATACATACTGAATCGACACCTATTGCCTTGTTTTGACTAAATTTGTCATGAACTGACAGTCGTAGCAGATGTCAGTTTTAGGCAAAACTGACATCTGGCAGGTCTAAACTCTACTTTAAATCGTCGCGCCAATTCTGGCGCGCCCCTTGCCTTACTACCGTCTTTGTCAAGAATTGACCAACTGGCAAGAGTGTCAGTTTTTACAGTTTCTGTCAGTAGACACTAGACATGACAACTCTAGTAAAATTTTTGTTTACAAGTAAAGTAAAATCTGATACATATAATATACATCTTGCCACGCCTACTGACACAACTAGACAGTGGCAAAAGTGGCAAAAGTGACAAAAACGTCATAACTGACACCCCTACTAATAAATATTCAACTAATTTCAATTATCAGTGTCAAGCACCTTTAATTTAGACCGTCATGCAGCTTCTAAACTGCTAAATGTCTCGTTAAGAACGATAGACCGTTATATGGCTACGGGTAAGCTGTCTCATATTAAAAGCAGAGGGAGAGTTTGGCTTTCTAAAGAAGAAATACTTAAACTTGCCAACCAATTCGATATTAACGACACACCAGTACCTGAAGAAACAGCCTGGATTCCAGCGACTATAATGACTGACATCCCTGACGAAAATGTCATTTTTAACGAGACAAAAGAAAAAATATTCAACACTGATTTCTTTAGGCAAGAAGCCAAAACTGACACTGTCGACATGGCAAAAGTTGACATTCGCACTGTCCACCATAAAGAAATTGAAGAGCTCAAATTAGAGCTAAATGAAACTAAAAAGAAATATAAAGAAACCAAAGAAAAACTAACAGAAGTCACTTCAAGACTAGAACAATCTCAATATAGAATTGGTCAATTAGAATCGCAAATGGCAACGATGGTACCTCTTTTTGAATTCCAAAAACAACAAGAACAAACTAAACGTCAGCATGAATTGGCTCAAAAATATGCTAATAAATTGCGAACTGACACAACTAGCTTACTTTTGACTATAGAAGAAAAAGAGCTTGAACTAAAAGAAAAATACACAGAAGTAGAAAACGAAAGGTTTAATAAAGCAGTATTTGCCAGTTTAGTCTTTTTTATTCTTTTGCTACAGCCAGTTCTGTGGCTACTTTTAAAATAGTGTTCTACATCTAAAAATCCCGATTTTAGTTATCTAGATCAATAAAACTTGGATTCTATTTTTCACTATTCCCACTCAATAGTTCCTGGTGGCTTGTGAGTCAGATCATAAAAGACGGCTAAGTTTTGCTGTGCAGCCACAAACTCCGACATAAACTTAAATGACAGTTGGTATACATCCGCAGTCATTGCTTCGCGTGAAGAGATTGGCCGTAAAATTATAGACTCGCTCTTGGACTCAGACATAGAATCGGCGCTGGCATTAATTGAAAGAGGCACTAGCACGATTGGTGCCTGCCAGACCTTTTGATAATCGCCGTATTTGCGAAGTAGGTCGTTAAAAGCGTTATCAGCCAGTTGCAATGTTGCAAGACGCTCTGGGGTCAAGTATTGAGCTGGTAAAATTTGGGCACTGTTTATCGACTTTGAATTTAAGCTCAAAATGACTCGATTGATCTTATTAAATTGATTAGTCAAAGCGGTGGAAAGGTCTAATAGTTCAGTAAATTTTGCATCGACATTTGATAAGTCGTCTTGATTTTTGTATTCAATAATTAGTGGATTTCTATAGGTCCGTCCGTCTCCTTGAACCCCAACACTTTTAATATTTACTATAGTTCCCTTAAGTCCGTAAGTATTTAAAAATGCGTTTATGTCGTCTTGCTGTTTTAGAGTTTCTGAGTCTAAAGTTTCTGGATTTGGGGCGGAACATAGACATCGCACTGCTAAGCCTGGTCCTGGGAATGGATGTCGTTCG
Organism: Candidatus Peribacteria bacterium; assembly: GCA_943349385.1. Classification (GTDB taxonomy): domain Bacteria; phylum Patescibacteriota; class Gracilibacteria; order UBA1369; genus CALQZM01. The sequence goes on along the minus strand of CALQZM010000015.1, from coordinate 2,491 downwards.
ACCATTACTTCAGGTAAGCCGAGCAGTCTGCCAATTTGGCGCACTTCGTCTTTGTAGAGGTCTTTGACTGGTTCGATTACTTTTCCGGCTTCGATAAGCTCGGTTATTCTTTCGACTCGGTTGTGGTGAGTTTTGATTTTTTGGGAGTTTTTGGTTCCGCCACTTTCGATTGTGTCAGGATAAATTGTTCCTTGTCCAAGTAGCCAATCGTCTGCATTGAGTCCTAAACTGTCTGACACTTCGGCTTGAATATCCAAGAACAAGTCCCCTATTATTTTTCGTTTTTGTTCTGGATCATAAACAGAATTTAAAGCTGTAAAATACTTTTTGGAGCCGTTATAAACGTGTAAATTGTTTACTCCAATTCCTTTTAAGGCTTCTGTTACTTGGTCTACTTCGCCTTGTCTTAAGAATCCAGTATCAACAAAAAGTCCGTATACTCTATCTGTGCCGATTGCCTTATTTAAAAGGGCAAATGCGACTGTTGAGTCGACTCCTCCCGATATCATTAAAAATACATTTTTATCTGCTACTTCAGCTTTTAATTCTTCAATTCGGCGCTCTAAAAATCCTTCTAAATTCCAAGAATAATCAAGATCGCATTGCTTTAAGAACGATGCCAACATTTTTTTTCCGTCGACGGTATGATTAACTTCGACGTGAAACTGCATTGAGTAAATCTTTTTTTCCGGATTTCCGATGACTGCGTTTTTACAGTCCGAGGTTGAGGCTAAACATAAGAATCCTTCTGGTAATAATGTGGCGTCATCACCATGCGACATCCAAATTTGGGTGTCAGAATCTGCAATAAAATCTTCGAGGACACCTACAGACTGATTAATATGTAAAATGGCTTTGCCGTATTCTTTAGTGTGAGCGGATTCTACTTTTCCGCCTAAAGTTTGTACTATTAACTGATGTCCGTAGCAGATTCCTAGGATTGGTAAGCCTAAATCGAAAATAGCAGGATCCATTTGAGGCGACCCTTGTTCGTAAACTGAATTTGGTCCACCAGAAAGAATAATTCCAGCATAATTTTTGAGCTGATCCGCTTTTGTTTCGGAGTCTAAAATTTCAGAGTAAACCTTAAGTCGTCTTACTTCGGTAGCCAATAAATGGGTAAGTTGACTTCCAAAATCTAAAATTGCAATTTTATTGTTGTTCATGGAATTAATATATTAGGGTTTTTGCCAGTTTGCAACTTGTTTTGCACATTTTTCGCACTGAATAGGCGTTGACTAATTAACTAGTCAAAAACTAGTTTTGACTTAAGGGTAAAGGCAGGGGACTATTGCACAATTAACAAATGTTTTACACATTATTTTGTGCATAAACTACTTTAAAAGTTTGGGGTAAAGTTAGTCGGGGGAGCCGAGGGCTGATTTGGCTGGTTATAATTTGAGTTTCCGCCTTGATTCATGTTTTGCCCGCCCATACCTTGATGTCGACCTTGTTGTTGATTGTATCCGTTTTGGTTGCCACCGCCATTGTTTCCGCCGCCGTTATTGTAGTTGTTACCACCATTGTTTCCTCCGCCATAACCACCTCCGTTGTTGTAACCGCCACTATTTCCTCCATTATTATAGTTGGATTTTTTGTAGCTGTTTTGATTGGCATTGTGAGTTTTGCCTTTGAAATCGAGTTCTTTGTTTGGATCTCGTTGCTTGTCGATATCGTAGAATCGCATTCTTTCTTTTTGGAATCTAAGTTCAACTTGTCCAACTGGACCGTTACGGTGTTTTCTAATAAAGACATCGGTAATGCCTTTTTTTTCGGTATCTGGCTCGTAATATTCTTCACGATAAAGCATCATTACGATATCGGCATCTTGCTCAATTGCTCCGGATTCTCTTAAATCTGAAAGTTGCGGCTCTTTTGAGGGACGCGTTTCTACGGCTCTGGATAGCTGCGATAAGGCGATTACAGGAATGTGTAATTCCCGAGCTAAGGCTTTGAGTGATCGCGATATTTCAGAAATTTCATTTACCCGGTTACCGAAATTACTTTTACTACCTTGCATTAATTGCAGGTAATCGATTATTAGCACGTCGAGGCCATATTCCATTTGTAACCTACGCGTTTTGGCTCTTAATTCAACAATTGAATTTCCTAGTGAGTCGTCTATAAATATTTTAAGGGAGTTTAATTCGTCCATTACTGGGCCAATGCGGGCGAAATCTTCTTCGGATAATTTACCGGATTTAATTTTCCAGGAGTCGACTTCAAGTAGAGAACAGAATAACCGTTCGACTAATTGATCTTTTGACATTTCAAGCGAGATGATTCCAACTGCTTTGTTTTTCTTGGCTACATTTTGGGCAATGTTTAAGGCGAGGGCGGTTTTACCCATGGCAGGCCGGGCAGCAATAATGACTAAATCTGAAGGATGAAGCCCCGATGTAATTGCATCAAGAGCAGCAAATCCAGTTGGGACTCCGGCGTATTTATCTTTGTTGTCTGAGTCGTGTAGATCGGCAATTTTTTCGTAAGT
>CALQZM010000014.1 GCA_943349385.1 Candidatus Peribacteria bacterium | reverse complement strand
TTTGCTTTTCTTCACGTACGAAATCTAAAGTTTCCATATTATGCCAACGATCACACAATTTAATTAAAATCACACGCAAATCAGTTGCCATCGCTACGAACATTTTTCTTAAATTTTCCACTTGAGGCTCATCTACCCGAGCCCGAACCTTAGCAAGTTTTTCAAGTCCTCTAACTAAACTTCGGACACCAGGTCCAAATACATTTTCAATATCATCTAAAGTTTTTTCAGTATCTTCAGAAACATCATGCAGCAATGCTGCTACAATCATATCTTCATCAGGATTGAAATCCAAAAGTTTGGCGGCAACTTCGATAGGATGAATAATATATGGCTCTCCTGAGAAACGCTTTTGGCCATCATGAGCCGCAGCAGCGAATTCGTAAGCTAGTTTTATACGAGTAGAATTTACTCGCAGTTTTCTTTTAGCAATCTGAGCCAATAATTGTTGAATTGTTTTCATTTGCATATTTAAAACTTAGCTAATTATAGCCGACAATCCACAATTAAATCAATAAAACTACTGCCCAATAATTAAATCCAAATCTATTTGCTCGTAATCAACCACTTTAACCCCCTTAACAAATGGATCCTTGTTGACTTCAATAGCTTTAATTTTAGACTCAATCAACGGAATTGACTTACTATACTTTACCGAAATAGCCTGACGTGCCTTCAGTTCAGCATTGGCAATATCTTTCTTTTGACTTATATCCTGAAAGGCTTTTAATCGCTCTGCAATAACTTCTGATTCAAGACCATCTAGTGAATCGAAAAATGCATTCTCAATTAAACTGGCATCTTCTTGTAATTTTTTAACCCTTGCATCATATTGCGCAATCTCGTCACTCAAACTTTGATAAGCCAATCTAGACTCCTCAAGAGAACCTTTAAACTGTACCAAGAAAGCCTCAAATCCCCTATTACGGTCTGGAACTTGCGACAAATACGAAAAAAGATCAGTATTATAAATGTTTTTTACCTTTCGATAAGTTCTTAAGTAATAACTAATTCTATTTTCTTGAATTTTTGTTTGACCAATCTTTTTTACACCATTCAATGAATTTGTCGTTACATTTAAAAGCCTAGGAGCCGCAATTGTATTCGCTACTACAACAGTAGAATCAGATTTAGTTTCAACATTATTAATATCTTCTTTCACAGAAACTTTACCACTAGAGACTGGCTCAATATTTTTATCGTCACTCTTGAATGGATTCAAATTTGAAATTTTACTAAAAAATGAATCTTTTGAATTATCATCATTTATTAAATCGTCAGCATTTTGAGTTTGCTCAATTTTTACATCACCAATAACTTTTACCTCTTCTGCCGTACCACTAAAAAATTTGAATAGAAAATAAAAACTTAAAACAACACCAAATAGCAAAATAATAAAAACAATTAAAAATGAATAAAACTGTTTTCTAGTTATATTTAATTGCTCCAAAAAAGCATCCAAACCAGAATCAAGCTCTAGGGTAGGATCTATGTTATCAGAATTAGTATTTGTGCCTGAATTAGGTTTACTGGCCTCAGAACTTGCTTTCTGAGTCCTCTCAACAACTTCAGATATATAAACCGGGTCATCTTCACGTGGGGCATCTTCAAAATCATGCAGTTTTTCCGTCAAATTCACAGGAATATCAACCGAACTACTCTTTACAGAATCAGCTTTTAATCCCTCACTCGATCCTGGCTCAGGAGCTACATTTAAACTCGGTGCACCAACCACATTATTATCTGTGTTTAGCAAAGGTAATTTTTGGCTTTCGTCAGTCATTTATTTAAAAAAAATCTAATATCCCTATATTATACCAAAAATCAAACTTTTTCACAATTCAAACTATAAGAAAATTTATTAAAAATAAGGTAAATTTTTTTTGTATATAAATAAATAAATGAACAAAAGATATTTTACCCAAACTGAAGCAACCGAAGCCCTAAAACTAGTTAGCCCTATTATGGGTGATATACTTGGCATAGTTAAAGAAGTAAGTTTATTTAAACAAGTATCTTATAGTAACGAGATCGAATTAAATGAAACAATGAGTGAAATACAATCTAAACAACACATGCTAATTCATCACATTAACGAACTGCACAACCTTGGTGTTAGAATACGAGATATATTTTACGGAATTGTAGATTTTCCTACACTCGATAATGGCAAAGAAATGTATTATTGCTGGCAATATGATGAACCTGAAATATGTTTTTATCATGGCAAAAAATGTAATTTTGCTAAACGAAAATATTTATACAATATAACTAATAACAACAATTATGGAACTCAAGATTAGTTTCAAAAAACAACCAGAAAAAAATATATTTATTTTACTATCCGAAGTAAAATTCAGCTCCGATTTAGTTAGCCTTATTCCACAAGGACTTATAAAAGAAATTAAAAATATAAAATCTCAATTAAAATTAAATTTTGGACATTCAACCCAAATAATAAATAGTTCTACAGCTCAAGAACAACAAAGAATTTTTATTATAGGCACAAAATCGAAAGCAAAACTTAAAAACAATCAACTACAATTACTAGGCTACAAGATAGCTAAAACCGTAAAAGACGCCAAACTAAAAAAATTCAGTATTATCACCGATCAATTCACTTCAAAACAACTTGCCTCAATCTTCGCAGGACTCGAAACCGGTAACTATAAATTTGACGATTTTATTTCAAACAAGAAAAAGAAAACACACAAATACGAAGAAGTAAATTTTATTACACAGAATAGTACGAAAGAATTAAAAGAATTACTAACTGAAGCTAATTACTTATCTGATTCAATCAATCTAGTAAAAGATTTAGTTAATACACCTTCCCTTTCAATGACCCCTACCACATTAGAAACAATTGCTAAACAGATTGCTAATAAATCTAAAAAAATTAAATTTAGGTCATTTGGAGAAAAAGAAATTCAAAAAAATAATTTAAATTTAATTTACTCAGTTGGATTAGGCTCAGGTCAAGAATCTAAACTGATTTTTCTAGAATACCTAAATGGAAATAAAAAAGATAAACCAATAATGATAGTAGGAAAAGGAGTGACTTTTGACGCCGGCGGTTTAAATTTAAAACTGACTAACTCCATTGAAAATATGAAAACAGATATGGCAGGTGCGGCTACCGTACTAGGATTTTTTGACCTATTAACAAAACTAGATTTACCACTAAATATTGTTGGAATAATACCAAGTGTTGAAAACTTGCTTGGACATAATGCCTACAAACCAGGCGACATTTTAACTGCATATAACGGAAAAACGGTAGAAATTACAAATACTGACGCCGAAGGAAGACTAATTTTAGCCGATGCAATAAGTTATGGAATCAAAGAATACAATCCAACTACAATAATCGACCTAGCCACCCTCACTGGAGCTTGTATTGTGGCCTTAGGATATACAAGAACAGGGCTAATCACTAATAGCAATAAACTATTTAAACAATTCTGGAATGCAGCTAAAAAAACCGGAGACACAATTTGGCCTTTACCACTAGATAAGTACCACAGAGACAAAGTCCACGGAGACATTTCAGATTATAAAAATTGGACCGGCGGAGTTATGGCTGGAGCAATTATGGGGGGCGCCTTTATAGAAAAATTCGTAGAAAAAAAACCATGGGTTCATTTAGATATTGCCGGTAGTTCTCATACAGATAGTCAAATTGGTCAATACGAAAAAGGTGCTACAGGGAGACCATTGAGTCTATTGGTTGAATTCTTAAAAAATCAAATCCCAAAAACAACTAAATAACAATATTGTCTATAAATATTTCGGAACCCAACTGACCCATTACCGCTAATAGAATTGGATCAGCACAATCCAAAGACACAACAGGATCTAAAGTGAATGCATTTAAAAAATAGATTTTCTTTAATCTGAATCCTAAAAAACTAGAAACAAAATCTTTAGCTAAAGATTCTAGCTCTTCAATATCACGCTTGTTGTTTTGGATCATTCGCTTTATGAATTCGAGGGTTCTGTTTAAGGCTTCTGCTTGTGGCTTATCTGAATCCGACAGTCTATCTAAACATCCAGTATAAAGGACTCCCTGTTGATTACGTGCCGATTCAACTACATGTAATTCAAGATCAATTCCAAAACCATAAATCAGATCACTTAATAATCTTGCTAAATAGTAATCTTTTTGACCAACAAACAGATGTTTAGGCTGAACTAAATTGTATAAATTTAAAAACAAATTTAAATTCAACTTAGCAAAATCTTTAATATAAGATCCTTCTAATAATCCAGCCCAATTTTGATTGGGAGTAATTTCGAACCCATTAATTTCGTAATAATTCTTTTCTTCAAAATCCGGAATAAACAGAAAGTCTAAATTAAATATTTTTAGACTAGCTTTAATAGTATCCAAATTAGTGCGGAACTTCCATTCTTGATAAGTTTCATTACAATTTGGTACCAATATTACAATCCTCAAATCGCAACTTTTAATCATCTTCCAAATAACTTCTTCAACTCCTAGATGGACTTGATCATGGATAACCACCATCCCAGGACGGCTATAAAAATTACCCTGAAAGCGTTTTTGCTTAAATTCTTGAATAGTTCTGACTATTTCCATAACAACAAAATAATATTCTGGCAAACACAGTCTACCCAACTTTAGTTACAAAACAATTTATTTTAAGCAAAAACGCCATTAGGCTTTTACAAATAAACATAATTGTAGTATAATAAGTGGATTAAAATAATAATTCAAAAATTGAAAAAACTGAACTTTAAAAGCAATCTACTTTCAACATTACCAAATATCGAGAATTTAGATAATATTTGCAAAGAACTGTATCTACTTAACTTTCAACAAGAAGGAAATACTTATATACGTAAGTATAAGCCAAAGATTCAAAATATTTCAGAAATTGCACAGAAGATAACCATAAACGAAAAGCTAAATTTAAGCGAATTCAAAAATAATATCAATTTATTTAATTTTTGCGGAGATATATTCTCAACAGCTTTACTGGATACATATTTAAAGTATCAACCTTTGCCCTTAAGTGCTCAAAAACAAGAGCTTATAGAATCGGCAGCGAGAATGAACAACTTTAAATTAAACGAAGCAGAATGCATATACATAGAGCAAAACGTAAAACCAACTAACAATAATCTATGCTTAGAACCGAATCTTTCTAGCCAATTTTCAACTGAACTACATTACAATCAAAAATCCAGACTAACGCTTGGAGAGTCTCAAATTGAAGACCAATATACACACAAGGCATTTGGATCAGCCTTACTTCAAATATCGCACTTAAGTTATCACTCAATAGACTTAGACTTAAGCCTGCGTATGCACTTTGAAAACAAACAAATTATAACTCAAAAATTACTTAACAAAGTTAAACGTTATCAATACTGTTTCACTATCCCCTACAGGTTAAATAATACTGATTTTTCACAACACGGATTTATAGTAACTTTAAAAGGTAAAAACATTACTCCAGAAAAAATCTCAAAACTTTTCGGTACAAAATATACAGCATACGCCGGAATTACAATTGCAAGTGGCATCGCAAAAGGAAAAATAGAAACAATAAATAAAACATTCTTGCAAAAAAATAAAATTAAAACAGAAATATCTGAAAATTATCTAGAAGAAAATATTGGCAACTTTATATTTGACCCAGGTAAAAAAGAGTTAAAAGACGGCCATTGGACAACCGAAAACATCGGGAGAATAAATACCTTTAACGGCGAACTGGTAATGCTCGTATTCCCAATATTGCAAACTTTTAACATTAAACATAAGTAATATTTCTTCAGCCTAGCAATATCAATTAATTGTGCACACGCAGTAGCAATGTTATTTTATTAAACCAAAATTTGTTAAAATAACATATGGAAAACAACTCAATTCAATATACTATAATCGATTTTCAAAATAAATTTGCCATACTCACGAATGCAATTTTTGGCGAGATAAAATGGCCAATTAAAAAATTACCAGATAACATCGAAATAGGTCAAACAGTAACAATTGGCGCTAATCAGGCAAATCAAAAATCCGATGAGGCTAAGTACCATAATCAAGATATAAAAAATTTACTACAAGAGCTTATTGAATAAAAAAACGACTCTACCATAACAGTAAAGTCGTTCAAAAAATAACAATTAATGCTTAAGCAGCAGGTTCTTCTTTTGGAGCATTTGCAGCAATTGCAGCCTTTTCTAATTCTTCTGGTGTTAAAGTAGACTCATCAGATTCTGCAGCTGGAGCAGCAACGTTTACAATTGTAATATCCTTATCAGTAAGAATTTCTACATCTTTAGGTACAACTAAGTCAGCCACGTGTATTGAAGAATGAAAATCAAGTAAGCCAGTAACATCAACATTAAATTCATGCGGAATATTACCTGGTAAACATCTAACTTCTACTTCTTGTAAGGCTAAGTTTAAGGTTCCACCTAGTTCTTTGACAGCAGGAGCTTCACCAACAATAACAACTGGTACACTTGTATCTATCATTTCTTTCATATTAACCAACAAGAAATCAACGTGTCTTGCAGTATTATATATAGGGTCAATTTGTAAATCATGAATCAAAACATTGTGTTTTTCACCATCTACATTTAGTTCAACAATCGAGTTTTCACCAGCTTGCTTATAAACTTTTCTAAATTCTTGGTAATCAGCTTGAATAGCTATATTTTCTTTACCTGAACCGTAACAGATGCCTGGTATTAATCCCTGAGAGACTAAAACTTTAGCAGGGATATCAGTTGATCTTTTTTGAGCGTTTAATGCGATATTTTCCATATTCTAAGTATGCTTAAAGATAAAACTTTGGCTTGAAAGCGGACGCATATTACAAAAAGGATACTTGAAATGCAAGTCAAAAGTTTATATTATGTCTCTACTTAAATATTTATAAAATTAACAATCTACTCAAATGGGAAAATTCCAAGACATGAAAAACATCTTAAAACTTCGAAAAGAGGCTAAAGAAATCCAAAAAAAACTTAAAAATATACACATCGAAGCCGACGAAGACACTATTACTGTAACTATTAACGCTGAACAAAACGTAGTTAAAGTTGAAATTAAAGACGAAATGGATGCAGCCCTAAAGCGAAAACTAGAAGATTCATTAGTAAAAGCCTTTAACAAAGGTATTAAGAAGTCTCAAGCTGTAGCAGCCGAGAATATGAAAGGATTACTAGGGCAACTTGGAGGCGGACTTGGAGACCTATCAGCTTTAACTGGAGATAAATCATAATGACAAACTTTAGGCGTAGAGTCAGTCCTTTTGAACAACAAAGTAGTTCAAAAAAGTTCAAATATGTAGTATATTTTGCTATTTTCATACTTTTTAGCCAATTTTTATACAATAGTTACTGGGTAACACCTGGAACCAACAAAGATAATGCCGTTACTATTAATATACCAGAAGGGTCAAACTTGAAAGAGGTCGCCAAAGAACTCAAAAAACAAAATGTAATTACCTCGAAAACGCTATTTAAAATGAAGGCTAAATCAATGGGGCTTGATACCAAAGTTCAAAGCGGCATATTTAGAGTAAATTTACCACAAAACCTAGAATCAGCCTTAAAAATAGTAACTACTCCACCTACTGAAAACAAAGTAACAATCCCTGAAGGTTATAAAATTAGCCAAATAGACGATTTACTAACCGAAAAAGGACTAATTCTTGAAGGAGAATTTATTGAGTGCGTCCAAAACTGCCAAATAGATCACTCAGTCTTAAAGTATATTTCAAGCCAAAATGTAAGAAATTTAGAAGGATTCCTTTTTCCAGACACCTATTTTATTAGCCAAGACTCTTTCACTTCACTGGATTTAATCTTAAAAATGCTCGACAACTTCGAAGCCAAACTACCTACAAACTATCAAGAATTAGCTAGTAATCTACCTCTCACCGACTTATACAGTGTAATAAATATGGCCTCAATAATTGAAAGAGAAGTTTTAAGCCAAAAAGACAAACAACTAGTGTCTGGAATCCTTTGGAAAAGATATAGATCCAACTGGTCCATTGACGCCGATGCAGCCTTACTTTATTTAAAGAAAGACAACAAAATCACTACCAAAGATTTAAAAAGTGAATCACTATATAACATTAGACGATTTAAAGGACTTCCACCTACCCCAATTAGCAACCCAAGCCTTTCAAGCATCGAAGCAGCCCTAAATCCTATTGAATCTGACTTTTGGTTCTATATTACTACCTTAGACACAGGCGAAGTTATCTACGCTGAAACCCTAGATCAGCACAATGCTAACGTTAATAAGTATTTACGATAAAAAAATAAAATCCATCAATTTAATTTATAATTATTTGAAAAAGATGGATTTTTCTTATGGCTTATAAATAATTGTAATCGTCATTGGTTTACCTCGTCGACCTTGTTCATCGAATCCATAAGCACTAATTTTGTTTTCACCTACTTTTAAGGTATTAAAGCCTTCGGATAATATATAACTAAACGATCCACTATTTGGAGTATATTGTTGCAATTTATATCCATTAACTACCACAGACTTAGCCCAGGTACCGATATTCGCAACAACTACACCTCTGTTTTCTTTTAAGACATACCCAGTCTCAGCAGAAACATCGTTAACACTTACTAAGGTTGGCGCTGGTAAATCATCAGAAAATTCTAATCCAGTTAAGTCTTCTGCAGCAGGTGAAGAATTTGGAGTTGTCGGTTTAACACCATCTAACTCTACTTTAAATCTTAAAGTAGTCTTAGGACCTTCTTGACCTTCTGAATCTACAGCAATAATTTCAAACTTATTTTCACCTACTATTAAATTACCACCACCTGCAGGAACATATTTTGCTATATATTTAAAAGTAGTATCACCTTCTTTAAATCCTTTTAATACATAAGGACTCACCGTAACATCTTCAAAACTATTAACCACAACTTTTTGAGTACCAGCTGGCACTGTTCCAGTAATTGTTACCGTGTCGGTATTAATAACCTCGTTAGCTTTCGGGAAAGTTACTACTGGTTTTGGTTTAGAAGAATCTTCGGTATCATTTTCCTCTGTAGTTGATTCAGGATCTGCATCAGCAGGATCATCATCATTTAAAGTTTCATCTTCAACAGAAATCAATCCAGAATCACCCAAAGCAGAATCAGACTCATAGTTAGACGGATTTTCATCTTCACTTAAATTCCATCTATACCAATTAGTCTTTTTGAAATTAGCATCAATTGCACTTAGTACACGTGGAGTTTCACGTTGCTTAAAGGAATTAAAGGCAACATTATCCATAGTCATTTGTTGGTTGGGATTTACATTGATCTGATCCAGTACATCTTCTTTACCATCTGTGGAATCAATAACTTCAACCAAAACAGTACCTTCAATCACTCTCACCGACTCAGGCAAACTAGATTTTACAGCAAACACTGTTCCTACGGTGTTAGCCTTTAAATAATTAGTACGCACTACCAAATCAGAACTAGATTTTAAACTATCTGGTTTATTTAACCAAATGTTACCAGTATTAACGGTAATCTCAATTTTTTCTTCATCTTTAGCATTCTCAACGAAATCAACAGTTACACTTGTACTTTCATCTAATCGAACAACTAAATCATTAAAAAATTTTAAGACTACCCGAGTATCTTTAAGGGTTCGTACGGAATCCCCCTCTAGTAAAATATCTCCGCTTAAAATCGGGAAAAACTGACTAGATCCATAAGTTTGTTTTTGAGCAGTAGCACCTTCTAAAACATAAACCGAAGCAGAATTTTCAAAATTTGTACCTTTCATATCGGCAAAAAAATTCCAAACTTTTACTAACCCAAATAAAAGTAAAATCATAACAATAATAACTCCAAACGGCAGTAAAAAATTAAACTTTTTCAATTTATTCTTTAAAGTTCTACGTCCAAATCTTTGCGAAGTAGGTCTATAATATAAACTATCCATTAATAAATGATTAATATTCTTTGTAATATCTCAAAGTATAGCAAAGTAGCCTAGTGATATTCAACACCTGAAATTTATATCTAAAGACCAATTTCCTTTTTTATGGCATTAATATCACGAACCAATTTTTGATCTTTTTTAATATCCCTTACAATTTTATTAAAAGCATGCATTGCTGTCGTATGGTTCCTACCACCGAACTCAGTTCCTATCCGCTCAAATGAAAAATTAAACTCTTTACGAAGCAAGTAAATACAAACTTGTCTAGGAATCATAATTTCTCTGCTTCGACGCTCCCCTATTAAATCATACTTAGTTAGCTTGTAATAATCAGATACTAGATCAATAACTTCATCACAACTAGTCATTGGTTTACGGCCAGATTCCATGAATTTCTCTGGAGAAGTAACTAAATTAATTTTACCCAATTTATTCAATATTTTAGAAACAGAATTTATTGTAGGAGTTGAATCCTCGAGTTGAGCTTGAGCAATTGCTTGAACCAAAACCCCCTCTAATTCTCGAATACTATTTTGAACGTTGTAGGCAATAAACTCTAAAACATCAGTTGGAATCAACATTTCCATCTCTTGGCATTTGCGATGCAAAATAGCCAAACAAGTTTCGTAATCTGGGAAACTGACATCAACTATCATACCCATTTCAAAACGACTTACTAAACGATCATCAATACCTTTTAATTCTTTTGGTGGACGATCGGAACTAATAATAATTTGTTTATTTTCGTGATACAACTCATTAAAAGTATGAAAAAATTCTTCTTGGGTTCGTTCTTTATCTGCCAAAAACTGAATATCATCAATAATTAAACAGTCTGCATTTCGATATCTATTTCTAAAAGTTTTTACGTTACTTTTTTGAATTGACTCAACAATTTCATTAGTGAACTTTTCGGCAGTACCATACACAACCACACTGTCCGAATAAAAATCTAAAATCGCATTACCGGTTCCTTGCAATAAGTGAGTTTTACCTAATCCAACATTCCCATATACAAACAAAGGATTATACGAAAGTCCAGGCTTTTTTGCTACAGCCTGACATGCAGCATGAGCCAAGCGATTATCGTTTCCTACTACAAAGTTATCTAATCTATACTTAGGATTTAACATTTTCGTGGTAAAAGTATCACCATTTTGACCCGAATGACCTTGGGTAGTGACTCGTACTTCTAATTTATTTGGAACTTTTCGGATTTTTTTATCACCTTGTTTTAATAGATGAACTACGTCAACGCCATTCGAATTTTCGTGTAGTAAATTCGAATCAACTTCAAACTCCATATCAACAAGTTCTTGTCCACATTCTTTAAAAGCATCAAACAGAATTTTTTTATATTTTTGCTTAAACCATTCTTGCGTAAAAACACTCGGAACAACAATAGTGGCCTTATGATCAACTAAGGAATCTAGATTTGTAGAATTAAACCAAACAAGCATGTCTGAACGCTTAATTTTATCTTGTAAGGATAGAATTACTTTCTTCCAAAGTTCTAAATCTGTCATAAGTAAACTTAACGGACTTCAATTTTAATTTTTTGTGCAAAACATAGCAAGCAATAAAATTTTATTGCTAACAAAACTATAACCGAATAATGTCGAATACAGATATTATCAATATCAAAGCCATCAAACCTAAAAATCCAAGAGTATGAACAACTGCTTCAAATTTTGGATTTAAAGGTTTACCTCTCAATGCTTCTACCAAAATAAATAAAAATCTACCACCATCTAGTGCAGGTATCGGTAAAATATTAATCACGGCTAAACTCAAAGATATCAACGCCATAAAGTTAAGCAATTCAATACCACCTTTTCCAACAAAGTAATAACTTAATTTAGCTACTTGCACAGGGCCTCCAACATCTTCAGACACTTTAAAGTTAGTAATTAAATCGATAATAGTTCCAATAAATGCTTTTACCGTAGCAGTACCTACCTGCAACCCCAATTCTAAGGCAGCAAATGGCGCAACATACCAACTCTCTGAATATTTTTTAACTTTATAAACTGATCCAACCTCAACTGATCTTCTGAAATCAAGGCCGAAATCTGTAAGTTTAATATCAGTAGTTAGCATTACACCAACAAGACCATCTTTATCTGGGTTCAAAATTAAATCCAAATCAGATTCTAAACCAGACCTTTTTACCGTATAAACTACAGTATCTAAATTTTTATTTTTCACTAAATCGGCTAAATTATCTTTTGTACTTACAATAAGACCATCTACCGCAATAATTTCATCGCCTTTTAATAACCCACCTTTCAATGCTGGAGAATCTTTAATCACTTCATCAACTACAAATGAACTTTGATAAACTGGAACAGTAACTGCCAAGTTTTTTCCTCCACGTACCAAATCTATCACATAATTATTTTCTTCAAAAGCAGGCTCTTCAAAACTAGCAAAAAATGAGGCTAAATCAAAAACAGGATTATTATTAACAGAAACTACTTTATCACCTACTTCAAGATACTGTGACAAAAATCCAGATTCAGACTTAGAAACAACCTCGAAAACTGGAACCGAAGTAATTGGGTAAAAATCAATTTCAGACTTAAAATTTTTAAGTTCTAAATTAGAGGTACTAGTTCCATCTGCAGACTCAAAAGTAATTGAATCTAAATTTTTATACTCACCATTAATTACAGGCAAAATTTGTTCAATTGAATTTACTGGGACTGAATTAACAGCAGTCAAATAATCACCTTGCTTAATATTAGAATCATTCGAAGCCTCAACCACAACGCCTGGCTTCATTTTATAATAACCTTGATTAAAAGCAGCCTTATACTGAGCTTCGTTTGTTACAACAGGATCAATTCCGCTCCAAATTGCAACCGACATCAAAATCCAGAACACCATAAAATTCATAAACACACCTGCCAAAATTATTTCTAACTTTTGCCATGGTTTTTTAGATGCGAAACTTTTTTTATCTTTTAAAATTTCTGGATCATATGCATCTTCTCCATGTAACTTAACGTATCCTCCAAAAGGAATTAAATTTATACACCATTCCGTATCACCTTTTTTAAATTTAAATAACTTAGGCGGAAAACCAATTCCAAACTCATGGACCTTAACGCCATTTCTTTTAGCAGCCCAATAATGACCTAACTCATGAATAATTACTAAAAATGATAGTAAAAATATAGTACCAATAATATTTAAGATGTTTTCCATTATAAAATTAAACAGTCATAACTTCAGTCTCTTTTTTCTTGGCTAAATCTTCTACGGTCTTATTGGCTTCGTCTACTTGAGCTTGCAATCTTTTTTCGGCACTCTTAGCCTCGTCTTCACTAATTTCATCGCTAGATTCAAAATCTTTAAATTTTTGATGAGCTTTTTGCCTTACTTGGCGAATTACAATCTTAGCATCTTCTGTTAATTTATGAACAACTTTTACAATATCTTTTCTTCGCTCTTCAGTTAAAGTAGGTATATTCAACAAAATAGATTCACCATTATTATTTGGATTTAACCCAATGTCTGCTTTCATAATTGCAGTTTCAATTGCTTTTAAAATTGTTTTATCCCAAGCCTTAATAGAAATAGTTCTAGATTCCGGAATAGTAATTTGGGCTAAGGCTTTTAACTGTTGCATCCCTCCATAAGCCTCAACCATTATGTTTTCGACTAAAATACTTGACGCTCTACCAATTTGCAGTTTCGAAAACTCATCTTTTAAAAATTCAACTGCTTTAGCAAAATCATTTTGCGCCTCATTAATCACTGTATCAACTGACATGTATATTAAAATTAAATATTAACTTACTAGAGTCCCCAGTTTAAAGTTTTTCATAACTTTTAACAAGTTTTCAGGATCACTATAATCAAAAACTAATATGGGTAAATTATTATCACGAGCTAATGAAATTGCTGGCAAATCCATTACTTGTAAAGACTTCTCTAAAACTTCGTCATAACTAACTGTTTCATACTTTTTTGCTTTCGGATTCTTAACCGGATCAGCATCGTATACACCATCAACTTTAGTCGCCTTAACTAACATATCCAAGTCAAGCTCCAAAGCTCGCAACACAGCACAAGAGTCCGTAGTAAAAAACGGATTACCAGTGCCACCTGCCAATATAACAATTCCTCCATCTTCGACAATACTTTTAGCCACCGTAAAATCATAACTAGGTAATAATCCTGGAACATCAAATGCAGTCATAGCCATAGCTCGACCACCGGCATTATTAATAGCACCTTCAAGCAATTTAGCATTAAACACAGTTGCTACCATACCTAATTGGTCGGCCTCTACACGACCTAAACCAGCGCCAGTGGTATCACGATAACGCCAAATATTTCCAGCTCCAACTACAAGTGCCAATCCTGCATTATTAACTTCTACAAATTCGACCAAGTTTTTAGCTACAGCCGAATATTTGGCAAAATCAAAACTAGATCCATCTGAGTTCGAAAACATTTCTCCTGAAACCTTAAGTAAAATTTTCTTAGACATTCATTTTAAAATTTAAAGTAAATATAAAAATACAATCGCCGCTACAGAAACGCCTAATACCAAACCTAAAAACATCCAACTAAAACGGTAGTCTTGAGGTTCTTCATGCATAGGAGTACTGCCCGCTAAATCAACCAGTAAGTCAGAAGTAATAATTACATCTTCGTTTTTATGCTTTTCAATAATCTCTTCAAATTCATGCGTCGCTATTAACTGCACAAATTTAGGGAATTTAACTAAAATTTGACCTTCTTTAGAAACTTTTAAATTATGTACAGAATTTTCTTCGAATTCATCTACGATTTCATTAATTTCAAAATCCAACTCTTTCTTATATTT
Source organism: Candidatus Peribacteria bacterium (assembly GCA_943349385.1). GTDB lineage: Bacteria > Patescibacteriota > Gracilibacteria > UBA1369 > CALQZM01. The sequence goes on along the minus strand of CALQZM010000014.1, from coordinate 557 downwards.
TTTTTCAAAATTTAAATCATGTTTAGTTTTAACTTTTGAGATCGGAATTACGATTTCTTTTTCTGACATAAAATTAATGTTTATTCAACAGGGACAGTATAACTGAAATGTTTTAAATTAAAAACCATTTTTTAATAACTAACAGCCAAAATCATTATTGATTGGACACCCAGTACCTAAATCAGGTTTAAACTTAAAAACTCCTGGCTCTTTGCCCGCACTAATATAATTCTCAACCTTATAAGTAGCCCATTCATGCTCATGATTCCATGCTTGCGGATTATACTTTCACTCATTCCAACCTATACCTAAATGCTTAACATAAATCCCTTCATCCACTAACATTTTACCTACTTTTCGGCCAGTCATGCAGCAAAGAAAGCTACAATTGCAACTGTAGTCATCATTTTTTTATTCATACTCATATTTTAAATACAACCAAATTATATACCTATAAAAATTAATTAAAAGTAAAACTAGACTTATTTATTAAGATAAAAGATAATCAAACTGTATAAATAAAATAAACTGCGCCAACCTTAAATTGTGTAATAACT
>CALQZM010000013.1 GCA_943349385.1 Candidatus Peribacteria bacterium | reverse complement strand
TTTCAATGTAACCTTCAGTAGTGTTAACAGCCTCATTATAAAGTTGAGTCCCAGCATTTGCTATCCCAGTACCTAAGTCTGAAATTGCTGTGAGAATTGGATTTGCTGCACGTTTTGCGGCTAATGTGTCAACTCTAGCCAGTTCGGCTCTACGTTGATTAGTTGCTGAATTATGATCCCTGATAACAGTTTGAATACTATTAGAAGCTTCATTCGCCTGATTATATAGTCGTGCTAAAGACATACCCATGACGCTCATTTGATTGACAGACATACCATCGCTGTATGAATCCATAAGCTCTGAAAAACTTTGCTCTAAATCCTGTAACCTAACTTGTGCTTGGTCAATTCTACTTTTATTACTATTATATAGTCTAGGATTGTTTGCAATTATATTACTACACACTCGTTGTGCTTCTATAATTTTTTCTTGGGTAGAGCCAAGTGAATTAGTTAAGTCTTCTCTAATTGCAGCAGTATCTTGATCTCGACCAGACTCTGGTCCTCCTCCACTTGCTGAACCTCCTAAAGATTGTAAGTTGAAATATAAAACTCTATTTTCTTTAAACATAAATATCAAATTAAATTTTTAATAATTGTTTTCCTAGATCTAACATTTCAGTAGCTGAAGTCAGTCTGATGTCATCTTCTTCTGCTACTCTTAATTCTTTTTTTAAATTTGTATTGTTACTTTCCATAGTCTTGTTCAAATACAAAACCATAGATCTAATAATTTTCAATGCTACTAATTTATTATCTTCATTTTTACTTTTTAAAATATCTTCTAACTCAATAAATTGAAGTAGAAATTCAATTTTTTCTTCGTTATAAGTTTCTAAATCCCTTAAAGTGAATTTTTTAGAACTATTAAAGTTTTCAACTAAATAGGTGTTTTTGTTTAGCAGTACTAATAAAGTAGAAAGATCTTGCATGCAATAAATTGTTAAATCCAATCATTATAACATACTACTCATTTAGAAACAACAAAATAGGCCGCTAAATCAATTAACAGCCTATTTCAGTACCTAAATTACGTATTTTGCCTTATTAAAACCAAATCACCCCATAGTAAAATAGCGCAGCTCCAAATATAAAATTAGCTAAGCCCCCAAGACGGTAAGCATTATCTGAAAACTTAAGGATACGTTTAAGTAGGTTGTTTTGGTACCACTCTGTAGCAAAAAACAGGCCGATTCCTTGTAGAATAAATAGTAATCCCACTAAAGAGATAAAGTTAGCAGCAAAATAGTTACCCGAAACCCATCCTGAATATAAGGCTAGTGGACCTGCAGATAAATACCAAACCGATACAACTCGTAAGTGATTTTCATCTTTAAAAATTTTCTTAAAAATCTTTTTTAGGAATTCCGGCGATACTACAGCAGGTGCCGTTGCAACCATTAATAGGAATCCAAAGAACATAAACCAGAAATCTAAATTTAGCATTTTAATAAGTTAAATAAACACCAAAATTATATCACTGCCTAAATTTTATATCGACACTAAATCTTAATTTTGACTAGTTGAAATTTTCTTGCCAATGTTGAGAATCAGTTCACACCTCTTTATATTGCTTGCGAGAATCCCTCATTTTTTTAATTCAATTATATGATCATTGGTGTACCAAAAGAAATTAAAACTTTAGAAAACCGAGTTGGGCTAGTTCCTGCTACAGTAGCCGAATTATCGAGCCATGGACACACTATTTATGTTGAAAATAATGCCGGACTTGGAAGTGGATTTTCAAATCAGGATTACGAAGCCGTAGGTGCTAAAGTAATGGCTACTGCCCAAGAAGTTTTTGCTATTGCTGAAATGATTGTAAAAGTAAAAGAGCCTCAACCAACCGAAATTTCTATGTTACGACCAGGTCAAATTTTATTCACTTACTTACATTTAGCTCCAGATGCTGAGCAAACCGAAGGATTAATGAACTCTGGTGCAATTTGTATTGCTTACGAAACTGTAGAAGACCGAAACGGAAGACTTCCGTTATTAACGCCAATGAGTGAAGTTGCAGGACGACTTTCAGTTCAAATTGGAGCAAGGTATCTTGAAAGACCAAACGGCGGAAAAGGTGTTCTTATGAACGGAGTCTCTGGAACGCCATCGGCGCACGTTGTAGTAATTGGTGGCGGAGTTTCTGGAACCGAAGCTGCAAAAGTAGCTATAGGGATGGGCGCAAAAGTTACTTTATTTGAAAGAAGTTTAGATAGAATTAGATATTTAAAAGATATTTTTGGAAACTCATGCGAAGTAATTATGTCTAATAGTCTAAATATAAGTACTGCCTTAAAAACTGCCGATGTAGTAATTGGAGCCGTACTAGTTCCAGGTGCCGCTGCTCCAAGAGTGGTAACTAAAGAAATGCTTGGACTAATGGAAAAGGGATCAGTTATGGTAGATATCGCAATAGACCAAGGTGGGTGTTTCGAAACTTCAAAACCAACTTCGCATGCAGAGCCAATCTACGATGTAGAAGGAATTACTCACTATTGCGTAACTAATATGCCAGGGGCAGTTCCAAGAACTTCGACGTTTGCTCTAAATAACGCGACTTACCACTATGTAATGCAGTTAGCTAATAAAGGATTAGATTCTCTAAAAGCTGATCCAGGATTCTTAAAAGGACTAAATGTTTACAAAGGTAAACTAACTTGTTCTGCTGTAGCTGAAGCTCAAGGCAAAGACTGGGTTGAACCTGCTAGTGTGCTTTAAATGTCGTAACCACATAAACCTAAAGTCTACTCCTAGGCCAGAATTCATTTCGACGCAAAACACTTTTGTGGTTTCCTGTAATTTTACGACATCGTTTTGATATTGGCTACAGTATTTATTCCTTGTAAATCAGCTTAATTCTTATTATATTAATAGGGTAAATTAAATTGACTATTAAATATGCCAATATCTGTAATTTTCGGGGCATTGCTAGGTGTAATTTTAGGAATCTTTATCTCGAATGTAACGATCAAAAGCCGAAAACACGAAATCGAATTCAAATCTTCTAGAATTTTACAGGCTGCCAAAGAAAAATCTCGAAAAATCGAAGATGAACTAACAGAGTTTGAGCTGCAAGTTAAACGAAGAATTCAAAATTTAACTTTGACGCACCATGAAAATCTTGAAGGAGTAACCAAAAGGCTCGATCTAAAAGAGTTAGCCTTTTCAAAAAGAGAACAAAAAAACGCTGAACGAAAAGGCGTGCTAAATGCAGTCGAAGATGAAGTTTCAAATTTTAAAATTCAAAAAGCCCAAAAGCGAGAACAACTCGAAAACAGTTTAACTGAAAAAGCCAATTTCACAATTGGAGAAGCCAAAGAGGAGTTAAAAAATAATCTAGAAAATAGTTACCGTCCTTTCTTAGAGCAAGTTGCCAATAAAATCACCGAAAACGCCAAAGATAACGCCAATAAAGAGGCGATTCATCAGCTAAAGGCAATTATGCAAAAGTACGCTGAGCCAAGTTCAGTTGACCACTTAGACAAAACTCTTAAAGTTACTAAAAATGCTTTGATAGGTAAGGTTATTGGGCGAGGCGCTAAAAACCTTGTTTATCTTGAAGAAAAAACTGGAGCCGATATTATTTTTGAAGACGATAAAGATATCATAACTGTTTCTTGTTTTAATTTAGTGATTCAAGAAACTGTAAAAATGACTATCGCCAAATTAATGAGAGAACCGGTAATTAATCCAGAAGTTATTGATCGGGTTTATGAAAATTCTCGTGAAGAACTGAATGTCCAGTTAATTAAAATTGGTAATAACGCTGCCGATATTATTGGTATCGAAAATCGTGATCCAGAATTAATGACTTTAGTAGGACGATTAAAATATAGAACAAGCTACGGTCAAAATATTTTGTTTCACTCACTTGAGATTGCTTATTTCTCAGCTCTTATGGCAGCCGAAATTGGGGCCGACGTCGAAGTTGCTAAAATAGGTGGATTCTTCCACGATATTGGTAAAGCAATTGATCAAGAAGTTAATGGAAGTCATGATTATTTAGGTAAAGAAATTTTAGAAAAATTTGGATACAGTTGGGAAGTCGTGCACGCCGCTTGGACTCATCACGACGCGATTCCAATTGAAACAATCGAAGCACAACTTGTTAAAGCCGCCGATGCAATTTCAGCAGGACGACCCGGAGCAAGAACAGAGTCCGCTCAAATGTACGTAGAAAGAATTCAAGGATTAGAGAAAATTGCCTTATCTACTGACGGCGTTAGAAAAGCCTTTGCTTTATCTGCAGGCCGGGAACTCCGAACAATAATTGATGAAACCAAAATCAAAGACGAAGACATGCAAGCTGTAGCCGAAAAAATGGCCAAAGAAATCGAATCTACTTTGGCTTATCCAGGAAAAATTAAAGTTAACTTAATTAGAACAGTCGAAGCAATCGATTATGCTAACAAAGGGATTACCTCAAAAAACATTCCACAAGTAAACCCATAAAAAAACAAAATTAATCATGTCAGAACCAAAGAGAAAATCAATATTTGAAAAGTTAATAATGGGTGCTGTAATCGGTGCCGCAGTCGGATCAGTAATTGGCGCTAGTGTTAGTCCTAAAGATAAAAAGAAAATAAAAGAAGATTTAAGCGATTTAACAAAGAAGGTAAAGAAAAAATCCAGTTCATTTTTTAGTAAATTTTTAAATAACTACACTAATAATGGAACCAAAGACGACCAATAATCTGCTGTCTGTTTCAGTTGCAATTAGTGCTTTAGTACTGATGTTTTTAGTTGTCGGATTAATTAGTATAGAGCTAGGTAGAGGGTTTTACGCAGACAGAACAGCACCTCGCCAATATTTCGAAGATTACAACATTTCGGGAATTAGTAGCATCGAAGCAGCAGCATACCTACAGTCTATTTTAGACAACGAATACAATTCTGCGGTAATATTTGAATTCGATAATTTAGAGTATCCAGTTACTTTAAAACAACTTGGTGCCGAAATTAATTTTGACCAAAACTTAGCCCAACTCCAAATTTATTCAGGCAAACCTAGCTTTAAGCAATTCTTTAAAGATGTCTTGTCTTCCAAAAAGAATACCATGAAATTTGAGATCGAACTTCTAGAATTAGAAAAAAATCTTCTCGCAAATATTCCAACTTTAAAAAATCCTAAACCAGCAAACTTTGAGTGGAACGACCTCGTACTAGCTATTAATCCCGAACAAATAGGGAATCAAACCGATTACACTGTCTTACAAAACGCCTTAATCAACGACCAAACGAAAATAAAAATCCCAGTAAAAAAAGTTGTGCCAACGGTAAATACAACTGATTTAGAATCAATTCAAGCGGAATTCGAAGCATTATTAAAAGCTAAGTTCAAATTAACTTTTGAAAATCAAACCTTTGACTTACCTATTTCAGAATTTCCAGAAAAAATTCTATATGTAAAAGAAGATAAAAAATTACTAGCAACAATTGACCAGTTGTTTCTATTTGACTTTATTGAGTCAACTTTAAGAGATAAAATTGAAAAAATCCCAGAAAGTTTAGAAGTTAAATATTCTACAGGCACAGATAAAAAAATTGAATTTGAAGGTTCAGGAAAATCCGGACTTAAAATTGACACTGAAAAATTAGTACTAGAAATTAACAACGCTTTAAATAAAAAAGAATCTCAAATTTTAATTCCAACAAATATAATTGAGCCCACCTTAACAATTGAACCAGAATTACAATCCAGAGGGATTAAAGAAATTATAGCAACCGGTTATACCACCTATTATGGCTCCCCTCCTAACAGAATCCATAATATTAAAGTTGGTGCTACAACCTATAACGGAATGATTATTAAAAAGGGCGAAACCTTTTCTTTTAACGAAAATTTAGGTCCAGTCAATGCTGCAGCAGGATACTTGCCCGAGCTAGTAATTAAATCAGAAGGCACTATACCAGAATACGGAGGCGGACTTTGCCAAGTTTCTACTACCGTTTATCGAGCCGCTTTATTAGGCGGTTTAAAAATCGATGTAAGATATAATCATTCTTATGCCGTAAGTTATTATGCCCAAGTTTTAGGAGACGGATTAGATGCTACTATTTACCCTGGAGTTAAGGATTTAAAATTCACTAACGATACTGAGGCAGATATTTTAATGCAAGCAATTGTAGACGGTACAACTTTAACCTTTAGATTTTTAGGAACTAAAGACGAGCGAAAAGTTGAATTAGATGGTCCAAAAATACTATTAAAAACAGGCTCAGGATCACCAAGATATAGAGTTGATCCAAGTTTACCAGCGGGAACCTCTAAATTAACTCAAAGCGCCCACGGCGGATTACATACTGATTGGATTCGAAAAATTACTTATCCAAACGGAGAAGTTCTTGAAGAAGTAATTCCATCTAGATACCGAGCAGTTCCACCTGAATATATTATTAGTGCCGATCATCCAAAGGCGCCTCAGCCTGTCGGACAGTTTTAGTGCAAGAAGGTTGTTACAATACCTGCAAGTTAAAGGCTTTAACTTTTGTTTGGGTTTCACTCCAAGTGTAGCAGCAGCTTAAAACAATCTTTGCTTAGCCGGTTTACTAGTTTTTGAAGTAGCTGAATTTATTTTTCCAGTAAGCGGACTTGATCCTTTTAACATTTTTACTTCGCGTATAGTCTCTTTGGCTTTTGCATTGTAAGGCTGAAATTCAAGTAATGCTTCCATAAAGGCAATTGCTTCATTGTAGGCTTTAATTTTTATTAATAGCTCAGCAACTACAAAATATAACTCAATTTCCTTAGGTTGTACCTCTACAGCTTTTGAGTAGGCGTTAATTGCCGCTTTGAAGTCTTTTAAATCAACACACACTTGACCTAGATTGATTAGTCGATTCACTTTTTTTGGCTCTAATTTAAGCGATGCTTCGTAGGCTTGTTTGGCTTCAAATAACATAGTTTGATTGTAATAAGCCAAAGCTAAGTTGCTATAAAAAAGCGAATTATGCGGTTCTAAGTCTATTAAATGTTTAAAAATTGCCTCTGCCTTATTAGGAATATTATTTTTTAAATAAATTAATCCCAGTTTATTATTGGCATCAACATGAGCAGGGTGCAGCGATAGCACAAAAATAAAACTTTTCTGAGCATTTTCAAGATCGCCTTTACTATAGTAAACATCGGCTTTGTTATAGGATTCATTAATCAGTTTGTAATCTAAGGATTTCCTTTTCCAAGAATTCGGATCAGGCATTCTTTTACCTTTATTAACTGGATCACTAGAATCAAGATTTATTTTAAGACGGTCTTTCTTTTTAGTGTCTTCAAGCCTTGTAAAATAGATTCCGGCTAGTCCAACAATTGCAGCTATTACTATAATCCATCCTAGCATAAAATTTCAAATTAATTGGCTTTCTACTATACCACCCCTTTAAAAATCCGCAAGAACAAAACTTCGAGGGCTATTTTAATGTTGGCATTATTTAAAATGGACTCGTAGGTATTTTGAACAAAAATTAAGGAATCAGCAGCTTTTTTGGTTCTTAAAAATTGAATCAACACAAAAATAAACTCTTCAATATTAGTTCTCTCAATTTCGGCAATTTTTTCAGCAAACTTTAAACATTCATGCGGTTTACCATCATTATATAAATGGCGGATTTCAGCCAACCAGTTAATCATATTTTGGTATTTCTCATCATTATTTACTAATTCAGAAGCTATACCAATTCGTCCTGACGAAAAAAATATAATGTCTTCTTTAAATTTAGGATTCAATTCTCTAAAACTTTTTTCTAAATATTCAGTAACTTCTAAATCAGTAGCTGGACCAGTTTTGTATATTCGACAACGAGAAGTGATTGTATCTAAAATATCCTCTGGATTCGAAGAAGTAAGTAAAAAGTAAACATATTCAGGTGGCTCCTCTAAAATTTTTAACATAGCATTTTGAAGTGGTATGCTTAGTCTTTCGATATCTTGAATGATTACAATCTTATATTTTCGTAGCGGATACAAACTTAAAGTCTCTTTAAGTTCACGAAACTCTTTAATCCCCAGGTCATTATTTTCTCTTTCAAAACTAAAAGTATCAATTATGTGATGCTCATCTTCTTGCATTAATTCTGCCAACTTTTTTAAAAGCGAAAATTTGCCAATGTGGGCCGGGCCGGTAAGTAAAACAGTGTTAGGTATAGAATTACTCAAAAAATCTCTTTCGATCGATTCTAGAGCTTTTGAGTGGCCGTAAATATGCCAGTTAAGATGCATTTTCGTTTTTGAAATTAATTGCTATACTGTCTTAGCTTTAACTTAATTTAAAAATGAAAAAAACTCTAACAATTCTTAGCCTTATTTCACTTCTATCCTTGACAGGATGCGCTAAGGACAATATAAATACTGAGATTTCTAACCAAACACCAATGATCAAAGCTACAAATATAGCCGTAATTGAAACCACTTTAGGTACAATCAAAGCTGAATTATACGGTAACGAAGCCCCAGAAACTGTAAAAAATTTTATCGAGCTAGCTAATCAAAAAAAATACGACGGAACACCTTTCCACCGAATTATCGACGGATTTATGATTCAAACTGGTGATTTCGATATGAAAAACGGAATGGGCGGATACAGCTACAAAGGCCCAGGAACAACGATCCAAGATGAATTCACCCAAGATCTTACTCACGTTAAAGGAGTTCTTTCAATGGCTAACCGAGGACCAAACACCGGAGGCAGCCAATTCTTTATAGTCCACGCCGAATCAACTGATTGGCTAGACGGAAAACACGCCATTTTCGGAAAAGTTATCGAAGGTCTAGACTTCGTCGATGCAATCGCCACAGCCGAAACTGGCCCTATGGACAAACCAAAAACTCCAATTTTAATGACTTCAGTAACAGTAGAATAATAAAACCGTACATTTAAAAAAGCGGAGCGCCGATGGCGCTCCGCTTTTTTCTTTAATAAAATTTTGCTTACTCAGTAATTAATACTGTAGTTCGTTCATCTAATTCAGCTTTCTTGACGGTGTAATTAGAAAGCTTTTCCTCCTTCTTTCAAACCGTCCGTCAACGGAGGAATCTATGTTTTGTGTTCAATAATCCCTGATCCGACTTCGTAGTACCAAAAAATGGAAATTTTAGAAGGAAACTTAAGTCTATCAACAAAAAATTGTATCAATATTGATCAATTCATTAAGTTTATATTGAATAATACTAACGATTCCACCCTAGCTGGAATTAGCACTACTACCAATAGTCGTATTGGCTTTGCTTCTAACAGTTAGTTTCCCCACCTCCAAACAAAATCAAACCATTAGCCAAAACAAAATAAAACCCCGAGCTAACTCAGGGTTTAAAATTTTCTATAACAATTTACAGTCACTTCGTGCCCTCATATCCACTTTTACGCCATCACTTTCATAACAACAGCTTTGAATATTTCTGGGTGATTTAGAGCCATATCAGCAAGTACTTTTCGGTCTAAAGTCATTTTATTAGCTTTTGCAGCAGCAATAAATCTAGAGTATTTAAATCCATTTTTATCTCCACCTAATTTGCCGGTAACTTGACTATTCAGCTCTTTAAGTCCTGCAGAGATTCTTGAAATCCATAGCGCTCTAAAGTCTCTTTTTTTGTTTTTTCGACCTGTGTAAGCGTTTACTCCGGCTTTCATCCAAGCAATATTTGCCTGAGTAAAGATCTTACTTCTAAGACCTCTAAACCCTTTGGTTTCTTTTAATTTCCGTCTATGTCTTTTTCTGGTGGTAACACCTCTTTTTACTCTAGTCATTTTATATATTAACCGTTAGGAAGTAATCTTTTGATATGTGTTTTATGAGAGTCTGGAGCTTCTTTAGTTTTAACTCTTTTTGCTCTTTTAGACTTGTTAACTAAAAGGTGATTTTTACTAGCTTTTTGAACTAATATCTTGTGCTTAGTTATTTTAAATCTTTTTGCAGCGGATTTTTTAGTTTTAGCTTTCATTATAGGATTTTGTTAATTTTTTATTTTTTTGGTGATAGGATTGCCATCAGATTATTTCCTTGTCTTTTTGGCGGAGTATCAACTTGCGCTATTTCTTCTAGCAAGTCAATAAATTTTTTCAATTTCTGTTCCCCTAGGTCTGCATGGGTGATTTCTCGCCCTTTGAAGATTAGAGATACTTTTACTAGTTGTTTGTCTTTTAGGAATCTTTCAGCCTGCTTAGCTTTCGTTTCTAGATCGTGATTGTCAGTTCTTATAGTTAGACGGATTGTCTTAACTTCGGTCTGTTTCTGTTGTTTTTTATGTGACTGATCAATCTTCTTTTGTTTGTACAGGTGCTTTCCGTAGTCCATTATTCTACAAACGGGTGGATGAGCCTGCGGTGAAACTTCAACTAAATCGAAGTTTTGCTCTTTAGCTAATTGCTTAGCTTTGTCTAGTCCCATAATACCCTTTTGCTCATTATCAGCATCAATAAGTCTTATAGTAGCGGACTTTATTTCATCATTTATTCTAAATTCCTTTATAATTAGTTGGATTACATCTAAAAAGGCCACACGATGATACTAATCCTAGCTCCTTCTGTCAATAAAAAAAACTGTTATTTCCTAGAATCCAACCCGTCCCTTAAGAGCTCTTCTTAAAGTCCCCTCGTCAGCATAGTCTAGGTCGCCACCAATTGGTAATCCACTAGCTATTCTAGAGATTTTTACACCAGAATTTTTGAGATTTTCATAAATATATAAAGCCGTGGCTTCACCTTCGGAATTTGTACTGGTAGCTAAAATTATTTCATCTATCGAATCGGCACCTTCTTTAACTCTGTTAAATAGTTCAGCTAGTTTTAAGTTCGAAGGCCCGACTCCGTCTAAAGGTGACAAGGCGCCATGCAAAACATGGTAAACTCCGCTAACCTCCATCGTGTTTTCAAGGGCAATTAAATCTAAAACTTCTTCGACTACACAAATGCTATTTTGGTTTCTGGCTTGGCTATTACAGATTTTACACAAGTCATTTTCGTCGCTTTGGGCTGAGGTTAAATTAAAACATCGGGAGCAAAATTTTACATTATCTTTGATTCCAAGGACTGATCCAGCTAATTGATCTAAGTCATTTGGGGATTGTCTTAAAAGGTAAAAAGCTAGTCTTTGAGCGGATTTTCGCCCGATAGTCGGTAATTTGTTTAGCTCTTCGATTAAGGTCGAAACTGCTTCTGGTAAATATTTATTTGAATCCATAGCGGTAATTTATTTGATTAATTCTAGAAATTCGGCTCTAGTATTGTCTTTTTCTTTGAAAATCCCTTTCATTGCCGAAGTTCGTACTACGCTATTTTGCTTTTCTACGCCCCTCGCCATCATACAAAGATGCTTTGATTCTAATATAACTCCTACACCTTTTGGTTGTAAAAGTTCCATTAGGCAAGTTGCAACTTGTTGGGTAATCCGTTCTTGATTTTGTAGTCTACGACTGAATATATCGACTATACGTGGGATTTTTGAAAGGCCTACAATCTTGCCATTTGGAATGTATCCAATGTGCGCTTTCCCAAAGAATGGCAGCATATGATGTTCACAAAATGAATAAAACTCAATATCTTTAACTACAATCATTTCATCGTATTTTTCATCATCAAAAACAGTAATTACTGAGGCAGGATCAATATTATAGCCCGAAAAAAGGGTTTTATAAGATTTGGCTACCCGTTCTGGAGTTTTTAAAAGTCCTTCTCTATCCGGGTTTTCGCCAATTTCTAGCAGTAATTCTTTGATTAGTTTTTCAATTTTGGACATGTTTGCTCATTTTTAATCTTTCTAGTAACTTATAAGTAATTTCACTTAAATTCACAATGCAAAATCTGGTTACTATAGGAATCTTATCCTACAAGGATAAAAAATATTTGCAACAAGCATTGCCTTCTCTACTTGCTCAAGCCTACTCTAATATTGAAATTTTAGTTTGTGATAATAACGAGGATCCCGCAAATGAAATCGCTAATTGGGTTGCTCAAGAATTCCCTACTGTAAAAGTATTAAATGCAGGTGGCAACGTAGGATTTGGCAATGGTCACAATCATTTAATTAATAATGCTAAGGGGGATTTCTACCTTTGCTTTAATTCCGATATGTATGCCTCAAAAGATTATGTTGAAAAGCTATTAAGTCCATTTAGCGAAAATCCTAAACTTGCTGTTGTAACAGGTAAAATTTATAAATGGTCAAATTTCCCCGAAAATCCAACGGCAATTACTCGAAATTATTTTGATACTTTAGGTCTAATTGCCTACCAAAATCATTCCTTTCAAGAACGAGGACACGCTCAAAAGGATATTGGTCAATTCGAAACTTTAGAGTCAATTTGGGGATGTTCTGGGGCTTCACCAATGTTTAATTTAAAACTATTACGAAATGTTCAACATGACCAAGGCGAGTTTTTCGACTCCAATTTCTTTATGTACAAAGAAGACATTGATCTAATGTATAGGCTAAAATGGGCCGGATACGAATGCTTGTACCAGCCAACTGCAATTGCTTGGCATGACCGAACTGCCGAAGATCCAGGTGGTGTAATTGAAAATATAAAAAAACGTCGTGAAAGATCGATCTACATTAAAGAGAATTCTTTTTTGAATCACTTATGCTTAGTTTATAAAAATTGGTCATCAGATTATTCTTTAATGACTCATTTAAAAACAGGATTATTTCTTTTAAAATACAATTTATATCTTTTAATTTTTGACCCAAAGGTATTAAAAGTATACACTAAGTTTAATAAAATTTTGCCAAATCTAAGGCAAAAAAAATTATCAATGCCACGAGCAATTACTGCCGCCGAAATGGAAAAGTGGTTTTACTAACAATCATAAATGCGCGAATTAGCAATCATAATTTTACAGCACAACACACCTGAATTTGTCGAAGATAATCTTAAGGCTTTAAGCAAAGCAGATTTGCCCGAAAATACCGAAATCATTGTAGTCAATAATGGCGGCAACGATGCCAATGACAAAATAGACTTAGAGGCCTACAAAGGACTAAAAGTTAAATTTTTCGAAACTCCAAACGACGGATTCCCGGCCGGCAATAATTTTGGCATGTCAAAAACTGAAAGCAAATATTATGCCTTTATCAACCCTGACATTGTTGTCAGTCCTGACACTTTTGCCAAACTATTAGAGTACATGGCGGCTAATCCTCAAGCCGGAATAGTCTCGCCGCAGCTTATTTACAAAGACGGTACTGTTCAAGATAACTACCGAGTTTTCCCTCGTATTTTCGACTTAATAATTAAAAGAATTCCACAATTACATTCATTCTTTAAAAGAAGACTTAGTAAATATTTAATGTGGGATCGTGACCCAAACGCCAACCAAGCCGTCGACTGGGTAACAGGTGCCTTCACGATTGTTAGTAGTAACTGTCTCGAAGCCATAAAAAAACATGACAGTGAAAATTACTTTCTATTCATGTCAGACGTTGCCTTATGTCGAGAAGCCTACAAAAAAGGCTTCGAGACACACATTGTTGGCCAAGTAAAATGCTTGCATAACGACGCTCGGGTTTCGTCTGGCGGATTATTAGATGTAGTCAAAAAACGAATTATTAGAATCCACATTGCCGATGCAATTAGCTATTTCTGGAATTACAAATTCGAAAAGTTACCAAAAAATTGTCCTTCAAGAAGACAGCCGTAAAATTCTTTGTTTTGATATAGTTCAGTATGACAAGTCGACACAATCAAGTTGCCTTTTTTGGCGAAAATGACATTGTCATTATAAGTGGCAAGAACTTCAAATCCTTGGCCTAAACGAGTTATTTGAGGAGCTCTAATAAAGGCACATTCGGTTTTTATATTGGCAACTTCTAAACTAACTTCGAAACTATCAAGTTGGTTTCCGTAGGCATTTCGAACTATTGTATAGTCTGCGAGGCTAAGATGATTAACTGGATTATCCGTCACAACTTCTAAAGCACACAAAATTGCACCGGCACATGTTCCCCAAATTTTTAAGTCACCTGTCCGAAACCGATTTTGGATTTCTATATCAAGACCTGTAGATTTTAAAAGTTTTCCTATAGTCGTACTTTCGCCTCCAGGCATTATCAAAAAGTCGCACTGTTTTAGTTCAGCAATAGTCCTAACTTGAATAGCTGTTTTACCATTTTTTTCTATGGCCGAAATATGTTCGGCAAAATCGCCTTGTAAACTTAGTACGCCAATTTTCATCATTAAGAGTTATAAATATTCTTTCTATGTCCTATTTTTAAGACTACTAAAATAACTAGATTTCCAGTTTCATGGTCTATTTTAAATATTGCTCTATAGTCGCCAATTCTAAATCTCCAACTAATATCTTCGGTATTGATTAATTTTTTTGCAAAGCTAAGAGGATTTTCATTTTTAATGTAGGAATCTAGTTTTTTTAAAATCTTCTTAGATATTTGTGCATCCAGTTTCTGTAAATTATTTTGAGCTTTTTCTGTATAGATTAGCCTATATTCCATACTTTTTCATTAATTCTTCATGGGTTATAAATTTACCATCTTTGTATTCTTGCCATGAATCTGTTAGCTCTTCATCTAAATTTTTTGCTTTTAATAATGGAGTTATAATTATTTGGTCATTTGCAATTTCAGCACTAAAATAGTTGGTATCAAATTTCTCTCTCCATTTTTTCGGAAGAGTAATTTGACCTCTTTCAGTGGACTGTAAAACTTTATTCATAATACGATAATAAGAAATACTTACTTTCTTATTATATGGTAAAAGCTATATAATAGCAAATAAATTCTACCATCCTCTATCTGCCAATCTAGTATCAAGTTTACTAATTTCTAAGCTTTCCATTGGAGCACCTAAGTCAGTTGAAACTTCAGCTAATTTAATTGGATCATTAAAATGTAATGTAGCTTGAACAATGGCTTTTGCCATTTTAAGAGGATTTTCAGATTTAAATATACCAGAACCTACAAAGACGCCTTCGGCGCCCATTTGCATCATTAGAGCCGCATCAGCAGGTGTAGCAATCCCTCCAGCAACAAATGTCACAACTGGTAATTTCCCCTCGCGAGCAACATGACTAACCAACTCTGGAGAAACTCGATACTCATCAGCTTTTCTAGCAATTTCTTCAACAGACATAGTTTTTAGTGCTAGAATTTCGGCTTGGATTTTTCTTAAATGTTTTACCGCTTCAACTACGTTTCCAGTTCCAGCTTCGCCCTTAGTTCTAATCATAGCAGCCCCTTCACTAATTCTTCGTAGTGCTTCACCGAGATCAGTAGCACCACACACAAAAGGAACTTTGAATTTAGATTTATCTACATGGAACTTGTCGTCTGCAGGAGTTAAAACCTCAGATTCATCAATATAATCAACCCCTACGGCTTGTAGAATTTGAGCCTCAACAAAGTGGCCAATCCGTACTTTAGCCATAACCGGAATCGAACTAACTTCAATAATCTCTTTAATCATTTTAGGGTCGCTCATCCGAGCAACACCACCATCACGT
>CALQZM010000012.1 GCA_943349385.1 Candidatus Peribacteria bacterium | reverse complement strand
TATTACTTCGTTAATTGCGGATAAATTCTCGTTCAATGTACTTTTAGTACACTTCTCTCAAATTTTCCTTATTGCCTTGTACTACAACTTTATTGAATACTCTGATATATCGTATAGTATATAGTCAATTTTTCAAATTAAAAACACCCTCGTTTTACGGAGGGTGCATTTTCGTAGGGGAACATGTAAGTGGGAAATTCCTGGAGGTTGTGTGTGTTATTTAAGTTAAGTGGAATTCGAGCAAAGCTCGTTTTGAGTGACTCCGCTATCGCTCCGTCACTACCGTTTACTGAACTGAGGTGCTCGTCTAGCTCTTCGTAGACCTGGTTTCTTTCTTTCTTTAATTCTTGAGTCTCGAGTTAAGTAACCAATCTTTTTAAGTGATGGTCTTAAGTTGATGTCAAATACAGTTAAGGCTTTTGAAATACCGTGTCTAATACTTTCGGCTTGAGCATTTGGTCCGCCACCTAGAACTTTTACATAGATATCGAACTTTGCGTCCATAGCTGTAAGTACAAGAGGAGATTTGATTTTTTGGATTTGTTCGTCAACGCTTGCCCATTCTTTAACTTCTTTACCATTGATAACGATTTTACCAGTACCACCAGAGTAAAGTCTTACTCGAGCTACGGCAGTTTTTCGTTTGCCGTTTGCGTAAAAATATTGTGTTTTTGGAGTATTCATAACTAAGTTTCTAGATTAATAGGTTGTTGTGCAATGTGTGGATGTTCGTTACCAGAATAGATTTTTAATTTTAATAAAATATCTTTTTTAATTCTGTTTCTTGGAATCATTCCTGCGATAGCATCAAATACCATTTTTTCTGGTTTTCTGCCGATTCTTTTTGCTGCAGCTTCTTCTTTAAGTCCACCAGGGAATCTTGAGTGACTGTAGTACATTTTTTGATCCCATTTACGACCAGTAAGTTTGATTTTATCAGCGTTGATAATGATAACAAAATCACCATTGTCATGTGCTGGATTGAAGTAAGTTTTATTTTTACCTCTTAGAATGTCAGCAATTTTTGTAGAAAATCGTCCTAGTACAAGATCAGTAGCATCTAGTATGAACCATTTTCTTTCGATTGCATGAGTATTTACGAATGTAGTTTTCATATCTTATTTGAGTATATTATTTTAGCTTAATTCAATTTGTGCAATTGGAGCAGCGTCGCCGCCTCTCATTCCGATTCTTGTAATAATTACAAAACCTGAATTTTTGTTTGCAAATTTTTCTTTGGCGTCTTGAACAATTTTTCTAGAAACAGCTTCTTCAGTGATATAGGCTTTTAAATATCTAATTGCTTCACGTTCTTCTTTCCTCTTAACAGTAGATAGGATTTTTTCTGCTAGTGGTCTAATAGTTTTAGCTTTAGCCAAAGTAGTTTTAATCTTATCGTGTTTGAATAGAGAAGTTAATAAATTCTTTCTAAGGGCTTTATACCAGCCTTTAGTCTTTCTTAAACCTGTTCTTTTCACATTATGTCTCATCGTTTTAGCTTTTTAAGTTTTTATATAAGGATATCTTTTTAGCAGATTTATTATTCATCTGCAAGAGCAAGTCCTCTTGTAGCAAGAGCTGCTTTAACTTCGTTTAGTGCTTTTTTACCGAAACCTCTTAGGTTAGTAAGTTTGCTTTCAGTACATTTTGTAAGTTGCTCGATTGAACCAATTTCACCGTTGATACAAGCATTTAGAGTCCGCGGGGACAGACCTAAAATTTCGATTGGAGTGTATGATTCTTTCTTCGGTTTTTTACTTTCTTCTTCTTGTTGCTTTTGTGAAATACTGTCGATATCTGACATGAATTCTGATTCAACTTGTAGATTTTCATGATTGAATAAGTTGAAGTACGATTGAAGGATGTTTGAAGTGAATTTAAGAGCGTCTTCAGGCGAAATAGAACCGTTTGTTTCGATTTCTAGTACTAACTTATCTAAGTTAGTCATTTGACCCACACGGGCGCTTTCAACTGCAAATTTAACTTTCTTAACTGGAGAAAAGAATGCATCAATCCAAATCCAGTCTACAAGATTTTCTTCGGCTTGTTTAACTTTTGACGGTTTGTATCCAACTGATTTTTCTATTTTCATTTCCATTTCAAGAGTTGTTCCTTTTTCAAGAGTTGTAATATATGCATCTGGGTTTAAGATTTCGATATCACTTGGTACTTCAATGTCTCCAGCTGTAATTACACCTTCTTTTTTAGCAACTAATTTTACTAATGAAGCTTCTTTGCTGTTTTTTCTTATTTGAACTTGCTTCATATTTAGCATCATCGCAAGGATAGAATCTTGAGCACCTTCAATTGAAGAATATTCATAATTTTTACCTTTAACTTTAATTCCTGTAATTGCAGCTCCTGGTAGTGATGATAGTAACACTCTTCTTAGGGCATTTCCTAAAGTCGTTCCATAGCCTTGAGGAAGAGGGCTTACATGAAATACGCAAACGTTATCTGAGATAACTTCTTTTTTAATTTGCGGTAAACCGATTTCTTCTTGTATCAAATGCATAGTTTTTGTGTGTTAGGGGCTTAAAATTTGTAGTCTTTTGTTAGTCTCAAGACTATTATAGCTATATTTTATTTAGAGTAAAACTCTACGATTAACTGAGCTTCAATAATTTGCTCTAGATCATCATCTTCAGGTATTGATGCTACTTTTATAGTAAGCTTCCCGTGGTCAGTATCTAGCCATTTAGCAGAATCAGATTTTTTTGCGTTTTTAACTTCAGTGAATAGTATACTTTTTTGAGATTTTGTTCTTACTGTAATGATGTCCCCAACACTTACTTCAATAGAAGGTATATCAATTCGTTTACCGTTTAATTCAAGATGACCGTGGTTAACGATTTGTCTTGCTTGTTGACGAGTAGCAGCTAATCCAGCTCTGAAAACTACGTTATCAAGTCTTAATTCTAGTAATCTTAAGATTTCTTTACCAGTAATTCCTTTAAGTTTAGCAGCTTTTGTATAGTATTTTTTGAATTGTTTTTCTGTTAAACCAAACAAGAATCTTGCTTTTTGTTTTTCTTGTAATTGTTTACCGTATTCAGAAAGAGTTTTAAAGCCACCACGTCCATGTTGTCCTGGAGCATATTTTCTTTTCTTAAATGCATTTTCTTTACTTTTTCCGTTCGAAAATAGAACTGCATTATATCTTCTTGATTTTTTTACGATAGGACCTGTATATCTAGCCATATTTTGTTGTAATTAGTTTTTAGATTAATTGGAAGTTTAAACTCTTCGAGCTTTTTTAGGACGAGTTCCGTTGTGAGCGATTGGAGTAATATCTGTTACTGATTCTACGTTAGCACCAGCTGCTTGTAATCCACGAATTGCTTGTTCTCTACCTGGACCTACACCTTTTACGTATACGTAAACTTTTTCAATTCCGTGAATCTTTGCTTTTTCTACTGCATTTTCAGCAGAAATTTGTGCTGCATACGGCGTAGATTTTCTTGAACCTTTAAATCCGTTTGATCCAGCTGAGCTCCAAGCTACAGTTGCACCATCCATGTCGGTAATAGTTACTACTGTGTTATTGAATGAACACTGTATGAAAGCTTTTCCTACTGGTACACTTTTTTTAACTTTTTTTACCGTTTTTGCTGCTGTTTTCTTAGCCATAATATTGCTTGTTTTTATTTTTTATTTTTAGGGTTTTACGGGCTCAGCCCGTTTTGAGACCTTCGCTACGCTACGGTCTGTTACTTAGTTGCGATTTTTTTATTTGCTACAGTTTTTTTCTTACCTTTTCTAGTACGACAGTTTGTTTTTGTACTTTGTCCATGAACTGGCAAACCTTTTCTGTGTCTATAACCTCTATATGAACCTACTTCTTGAAGTCTTTTAATATCCATTTGGACTTTTCTTCTTAAATCACCTTCAAGTGTGAATTTTGCTAATTCATCTCTTAATTTACCTTCTTCTACTTCCGTTAAGTCTTTAACTTTTTTATTCGGATCAATTCCTAATTTAACAAGAACTTTTGTAGCTGTTGATTTACCAACCCCTGCGATAGCAGTAAGACCGATTTCAACTCTCTTTTCTTTTGGTAGATTTATACCTGCAACTCTGGCCATAGTATGAATGTAATATTATATAAATTTTTATTCTTCAAAAAGACTAGGGGATTAACCTTGTCTTTGTTTGTGTTTAGGTTTTTCGCAAATTACTCTTACGACACCTTTTCTTTTAATGACTTTGCATTTTTCGCAAATTTTTTTCACAGATGATCTAACTTTCATTTTGTTTATATCTATAGGTTATTCTTCCTTTATTTAAGTCGTAAGTAGATACTTCTACTCTAACTTTATCTCCCGGTAAAATTCGAATGTTGTGGATTCTTATTTTTCCAGATATTGTAGCGCGAACTTTGTGATTGTCAGGGTAGTCATCTAACTTAACTGAAAATTCTGAGTTAGGAAGCGCCTCGATAACAAGTCCGTCTATTTCTAATTTGTCTTCATTGGCCATAAAAGATGGCATCAGTTAAACGAATATTTACTTTTCTTTTCTAAAAAAAGCTACTGGATTATACCGAAAGAAATTAGAATTGCAAGTTAAAATTTAGCAATTTTTTCATTTTCTCTCAACGTCAAAATTTCAAATCCAGTTTGCGTTACAAGTATTGTATGTTCTTGTTGGCAGGCTAGACTTCCGTCTCTTGTAACTACTGTCCATTTGTCTTCTAGGGTTTCAATAAATCGAGTGCCATAGCCAATAATTGGTTCTATGCAAATCGTCATTCCTGGTACTAAAACTGCACCTTGGCTTGGCTTACCGTAGTTTGGCACCTGTGGAGGTTCGTGTAATTTTCGACCAATACCATGACCAATTAATTCTCGTAAAACATGGTATCCATCTTTAGTAGTTTTAGTTTCAATAAAATTGCTGATTTCTCCAATTCGAATTCCAGGTTTTACCATTTGAATTGCTTGGTACAAAGTATCTCGAACCGATTCAATAAATTTTTCGGTATCTTTACTTATGTTCCCAATTCCAAAAGTTGTAGCAGAGTCAGTATGGAGTCCCTCGTATAATACTCCGCAGTCTATTGTTACAATTTGACCTTCTTCAAAAATAATATCTTGGTCGGGAATTCCGTGTACAGCTTCATCGTTAATAGATACGCAAATGCTCCCCGTAAATCCGTTGTAACCTTTAAATGAGGGTATTGCTTTATGATCTCGAATGATTTTTTCGGCAATTTGGTCAAGTTCTAAACTACTCATTCCCGCTCGAATTACTTTTTCTAGTTCAGTGAGTACTTTGGCTAATATGGATCCAGATTTTCGCATGATCTCAATTTCTGCCGCTGTTTTTATGTTAGTTGCCATTTATTGTAGTCGGCTAGATAAATCTTGATAGATTTCTTCAATAGTTGGACTGGCATCTACTTCGATTAGTTTATTTGTTTGGGCAAAATTTTCGATTAAAGGCAAGGTGTCGTTGTAGAAGATATCTATTCTTCTTTTGATACTTTCCTCATTGTCATCGGCACGTCCCTCGATTTCTGCTCTTTTAAATAGTCTAGTAAGGGCTTCTTCTTTTTCTAATTTAAAATGGACTGCTGTATATTCTAAATTAAATTCATTCAAGATCCCCATAAAGGACTGATACTGATCTTGATTTCTTGGAATTCCGTCGAAAATAATTTTGGTTTTATCAGCTTTTCTAATAAAATTGCGAACAATTTCTAGTACTAGTTCCGACGATACTAAGTGACCAGCTTCGATAGTTTCTTTAACTTTCTTACCTAAATCCGAATCCTCTTTAGCTAATTTTCTTAATTCACCTCCTGTTTCAAAGATTTGATAGCCAAGATTTTCTGCTAGCAGCTTAGCTTGAGTTCCTTTACCTGATCCTTGGATTCCAAAAAATATTAAGTTCATTGTTTATAAGTTTTGAGATTTATTTAGTTTTTTGCGGGCAAAGCCCGTTTGAGACCTTCGCTACGCTACGGTCTGTTAATATAATTTATCGTAATCGTGCATAATTAATTGAGCGTTTACTTGTCTCATTAAGTCTAAAATTACACCTACGATAATAAGAATACCGGCACCACTGATTAATAGAGGTAGTGAGTTAGCGTTACCACCAATTACGATTTGTATGGCGATTGGTAGAGTTGCAATTGTAGCAATAAATAAACCTCCAAATAGATTTAATCGGTTTGAAACTTTGCTTAAATATTCAGCTGTTTCTTTACCTGGTCGAATTCCTGGAATATAACCACCTCTTTTTTGAATGTTTTCAGAAACTTTTTCAGGATTGAAAGTAATACTTACGTAGAAGTATGTGAATCCCATAATTAGGGCAAATAGAGATACTAAATATAATGGACTGTTTAGGGTGAAGTGAGTTGTTATGAAGCTAGAGAATCCTTTTAAGACATCTACAGTTGAATTCTGTAGTAGTTGCGCCATTAAATTTGGGAAAGTCGTAATTGACACCGCAAATATAATTGGGATCATCCCAGCTTGGTTGATTTTAATAGGTAATTTTGATAATTGTCCTTTAGTTGATCTTGAGGCATATGAAACTGGAATTTCTCGATAGGCTTCAGTAATTAATACGGTGCTTATAATTAATACTAGGGTAAGTAGTACTAAGGCAACTACAGGAACTAATTTACTAGCATCTTGAGTAGCAATTAATACATTTTGGCCAATTGCTGTAGGTACTGAAGCTACTATCCCTGCAAAAATTAGTAATGAAATTCCGTTACCAATTCCGCGTTCTCCAATTAATTCACCTAACCACATTAATAATACAGTACCCGCTGTAACAGTTAGCATGATTGGTAGTACTACTGCTGGTTCTGAAATGTTAGATATAATTGGTACTTGAGATTGTGAATTTAATACTAAAATCATTGCATATGCTTGTAGTATTGCTAAAGGTAAGGTTAACCATCTAGTATAGCTATTTAGGGTTTTTTGCCCTTGTTCACCTTCTTTAGAAAGTTCTTCGAATTTTGGGATTACTACTGTTAGTAATTGTACGATGATTGAGGCATTAATATATGGAGACAATCCCATTAGTACAATTGAAAAGTTTTCGGCACTACCACCAGTTAGTACACTTAATACGCTGAAGAATGAGTTTTGTTCAAAGATTGCTTTTAAGGCCGCTAAGTTAATTCCAGGAATAGAAACTTGAGCTAGAAGTCTATAAATAACAATAATTCCAATTGTGAATAGAATTTTATTTCTTAACTGTTTTGATTGCCAAATTTGTTTTAATTTTTCCATTGCTATATTAGGTTAGAGGAGTGAATTTATTACTTATACAATCTAGTGAAATTTTGCTTAAATGTACAACTATTTTTTATTAAATTTTTGTGTTTTAAAAGAAAAATCAAGATTGATTACTCGCTCTTGATTTAAGATGTTGTTCTAAATTTAGATTCTAAACTAGAGTTATTTTGCCACCAGCTTTTTCTACTAATTCCATAGCAGTTTTAGAAGCTTTATTTACTTCTATAGTCAATGGTTTTTCAAGTACTCCATTAGCAAGTAATTTTACTAGTTGACCTTTTTTTACAATTCTTTTAGCAACCAACGATTCCAGATTTACTACTTCGTTGCTTTCAAATTTTTCATTTAGAATTGTGAATCCAAGTGGGTAATATTCAACATTGTTAATATTTTTGAATCCTTTTAGTTTTGGTAGTTTTCGGTATAGGGGAGTTTGTCCACCTTCGAAACCTGGTCTTACGCCACCACCAGTTCTAGCATTTTGTCCTTTACAACCTTTACCAGAGAAAGTTCCTTTTCCTGATCCATTTCCACGACCAAGTCTTTTTGACTTTTTCTTGTCGCTTGGATTAGGTTTTAAATTTAATAGTTTACTCATTTTATTTTCGCTTTAGGAAATATTTTTAATCTTTTTTAGGAGTTTCTTTTTTTACTGGAGCTTTAGCAACCGGTTTCTTAGAAGCAGGAGTTGCAGCTGGTTGTTTTGCAGCAGGAGCTTTAGTAACTGGTTTTACGGTAGTTTTTGGAGCTTCTTTAATTGTAGGAACTGTTGTTTTTTGGCTTTGTGCTTTGGCAGCTTTTCTTTCCATTTTTGGAGTAACTCTTAGCATTTCAAGTGCAGATAAAGCAGCTTTAGCTACGTTTACTCTGTTGTTTGATCCAAATGCTTTACTTAATACATTTTTTACACCTGCTAATTCAAGAACTTTTCTTACAGTACCACCGGCAATAATACCAGTACCTTCTGAAGCAGGAAGTAAAAGTAATTCAGAACTTTTGAACTTAACTTGCACATCGTGAGGAATAGTTGTTCCATCTAGAGGTACTAGGAACATGTTCTTTTTGGCTTTGTGTGTAGCTTTTTGAATTGCACCTGTAACTTCATTAGATTTTCCAATGCCAATACCAACTTTACCTTTGTTGTTCCCAACACAGACAGTCGCTCTGAATCTAAGTCTTCGTCCACCTTTAACTACTCTCGTTACACGATCAATTTGGATAACTGATTCAGCGAATTCTTTAGGTTTGTCGTTAAAATTTTGTTTGTGCTTATTCATTGCTTTTAGAATTTAAGTTTTTATTATTGGTTTTAGAATTTTAATCCACCTTCACGAGCGCCTTCAGCAAGAGATTTTACTCTTCCGTGGAATTTATAACCATTTCTATCAAATACGCATTCTTCAATTTTGTTTTCTTTTGCTAGTTTTGCAAGTTCTAAACCTACATTTTTAGCTGAGTCTACTTTTGAACCTTTTTTAGTTTTAAGGTCAGAAGAAGCTACTAAAGTTTTACCAGCAACGTCATCAATTAATTGAGCGTAAATTGAAGTAAGTGATCGATACACGCAAAGTCTTGGACGAGCAGCAGTACCAGAAATTTGTTTTCTGATTTTTGCGTGTCTTTTCTTTCTAAGGATTTGATTAGTCATAATTCTGTATTATTTATTTATTATTTAGAAGCTGTCT
Source organism: Candidatus Peribacteria bacterium (assembly GCA_943349385.1). Lineage (GTDB taxonomy): Bacteria > Patescibacteriota > Gracilibacteria > UBA1369 > CALQZM01. The sequence goes on along the minus strand of CALQZM010000012.1, from coordinate 8,079 downwards.
TACCTGCTTTTCTAATGATCTTTTCTCCTACATATCGGATTCCTTTGCCTTTATATGGTTCAGGTTTTTTGAAACTTCTAATTTCAGCTGCAGTTTGTCCTACTCCTTGTTTGCTTATTCCAGATATAATCATGATGTTTTTCTTTTCTTGGTCGATAGCTACTTCTACACCATTTTCGGCTGTATATTCTACTGGGTGAGAAAATCCTAGGCTTAATACAAGTTTTTTACCTTGTAATGCCGCTCTGTAACCTACACCTTGAATTTCTAGTCTTTTTTCGTAGCCGTTAGTTACGCCTTCTACCATGTTACTGATTAAAGTTCTATAAAGGCCATGCATAGACCGAGCAGCCTTAGTATCGTCGATTCTTTCAACTATAATAGTACCTTCTTCTTTAGTTATCTTTACTAGAGAGTTTAAGGCTTGAGATAATTCTCCTTTTGGACCTTTAACTTTGATTTCATCTGCAGAAAGTGTGATTTCTACATTTGCTGGTACTGTAATTGGTAATTTTCCTATTCGTGACATTGTTCTTTTATATTAGTAAATTAAACATAATACTTCACCACCGATGTTTTTAGCTCTTGCTTCTTCGTTAGTGATTACTCCTTGTGAGGTAGATAAAATTTCGATTCCTAGTCCGTTCTTAATTGTTTTTAAATCTTTAGAACCTTTATATATTCTTTGTCCTGGTTTACTGATTCTTGTAAAAGTAACTGGATAATTTCTGTCTAAGTCCAAACTTACTTCTAGGTTGTCGAAACTTTCGCCTTTTATTACTTTATAATTTGCTACAAAACCGAATTCTTTTAGCTTAACTAAAACTTGTTCTTTTAATTTAGAGTAGGGAATTATTACATCGTTTTTTCGCGCTGATTGAGCGTTTCGAAGTCTTGTTAATAAGTCTGCAATAGTATCTGTCATAAGTGTTTTTTAGTGATTATTCTTAGGTTTTTTCTACCAAGATGATTTCGTAACACCAGTTAATTTTCCTGATGCTGCTAACTCTCGGAAGCAAATTCTACAAATTTCAAATTTTCTCATGTAACCATGATTTCGTCCACAAAGTTTACATCTGTAAGTTACTTTCGTAGGTTCTTTAGGTTTAACTCCTGCAAGTTTTGCTTTTAGGAATTTTTCTCTTCTTTCCGCGTGTTTGATTACAAGTGCTTTTCTAGCCATATATAGGTTTAATTACTTTTTAGTTTCGGTTGTTTCCCGAAAAGGAAATTTGTAAAGTTTAAATAGTTCCACTGCATCGGCATCGTTTGTTGCAGTAGTTTCGATATTGATTTGCAGTCCGTGAACAGCAACGATATCGTCTGGATTGATTTCAGGGAACACAGTATGTTCTTTAATCCCAATAGAATAGTTTCCTTTACCGTCGAATGATTTCATAGAAAATCCTCTAAAGTCTCTAATTCGTGGACCTACGATATCAATTAGTTTTCCAAAAAAGTCATACATAGCTTGTCCTCTTAGAGTTACAGATACACCTACTGGCATATTTTCTCTAAGTTTAAAGTTTGAAATAGCTTTTTTAGCTTTTCTTATTACTGGCTTTTGTCCAGTTATTAAAGCAATGTTTTCAGCAGCTTCAGTAGCAATATTTTTATTACCTGAAACCATTGATCCAATACCTGCATTAATAGTTACTTTTTTCAAGCGTGGTAACGCTGTAACTGTTTTTGCTTTCAAAACTTTTTGAAGTTCTGGAGCAATTTTCGATGTATATTGTTCTTTTGAGTACATTTTTTTATTCGATTACTTCTTTTGATACTTTTGTTATTCTTACTTTTTTGTTTGAATCAAGGGTTGTATAACCAACTCTAGTTCGTTTTTTTGTTTTTGAGTCGATTAGCATTACATTAGAGGCATCAATTTTTCCTTCGAACTTAACTTGTTCACCCGGTTGACCTTTACCTTTTTTTGCAAATTTTGTTTTAATATTTACGTTTTGTACAATAATTTTATTTAATTTTGGATAGGCTTTAAGGATTGATCCAGTTTTACCTTTATCTTTACCTGCAATTACTACGATATTATCTCCTTTTTTGATTTTCATTTTCTTGTTTGTTAGTCTCTATTTAAAGCACATCAGGTGCTAGTGAAATAATTTTTTGATAACCTCTGTCTTTTAGTTCTCTAGCTACTGGACCGAATACCCGTGTTCCTTTTGGAGCACCATCTTTGTTTACAATAACTACAGCGTTTTCATCAAATCTGATATAACTTCCATCTTTTCTTCGTAGTTCTTTTCTAGTTCTTACTACTACGGCTCTTTCTACAGCTTTCTTTTTAACCACCCCTGAAGGTAGAGCTTCTTTAACTGCGATTACAATTAGATCACCGATATGAGCATATCTTCTCTTTGAGCTACCTAGTACCTTGATGCACATTACTTCTTTTGCACCAGTGTTGTCGGCTACGTTGAGGATTGTTTGAGTTTGAATCATTTGATCTGTTTACTTTAGGTTTTAATTATTTAGCTGCTTTTACAGGAGCTTCTGTTGTCCACTTTTTAGTCTTAGATAGAGGTCTTGATTCATAGATCGTAACCGCGTCACCAATTTTAAGTGTATTTTCTGCGTCGTGTGCTTTGAATTTAGTCGTTACTCTATATTTCTTTTTATAAAGGGGATGTACTTTGTAAGTTATCACTTCAACAACTACTGTCTTATCCATTTTATCACTAACAACTTTTCCTTTTTTGTTTCTCATTTTTGTTTAGTTAGATTGGCTTGTTAATTGTCTGCTTCGTAATTCAGTTCTAATTCTAGCAATGTTTTTCTTGAAGGCATGATAACTTTTTTGATCGTGTGATTGTTGGGCTCTCAAGTTAATCCCTAGTCTGCTTTTAGACTCCATGTTTTCTTTCAAAGTGTTGATTAACTCTTCGACTGAATACTTTCTGATATCATCTTTACTAATTAATGTCATTTCTTAAATTTCGTTAGTTATAATTTTGCATTTCACTGGGAGTTTATGTGCTGCTAATTGAAGCGCTTTTCTTGCTTCGACTTCAGGCAAGCCACCCATCTCGAACATTACTGTTCCTGCTTTGATATCCGCTACATAGTGATCAAGTGAACCTTTACCACTACCCATGGGTACTTCAGCTGCTTTTCTTGTAATTGGTTTATGAGGGAATATTTTAATCCAGATTTTTCCACCTCTTTTAGTACATCTACTCATTGTTCTTCTGGCTGCTTCGATTTGCCGAGAAGTTATTTCACCACCTTCCATTGCTTTTAGACCGATTGTACCGAAACTTAGTAAAAAGTTTCTAGTTGCGATCCCAAGGTGAGCATTTCTAGCTCGGTGGGTTTTTCGGTATTTTACTTTCTTTGGTATTAACATCTGATACTTGGATTTAAAGCCTATTGATTATAGGGAGAATTGTTTATAAATCAAGGCAATTTTTATTATTTGCCAGTTTTTTTCGTTCTACTGAATACATCGCCATGGTATACCCATACTTTGATACCAATAGTACCGTAAGTTGTGTTTGCAATTAGGTATGCGTACTCAATATTTGCTCTAAGTGTTTGAAGGGGAACTCGTCCTTTCGAGAAAAATTCACTTCTAGCGATTTCAACTCCATTAAGTCTTCCTCCTAGTTTAATTTTAATTCCTTTTGCTCCAGCTTCTAAGGCTTTGTCGATAGCAACTTTAGCGGCTCGTCGGTAAGAGATTCTTCTTTCTACCTGTTGAGATACGCTTTCTGCTATTACGAATGCATTAATTGCTGGTTTTGGGATTTCAACAACATTGATTCCAAATTTAATTCCGAATTCTTTTTCTAGCTTAATTCTTAGTTCTTCAATTTTTGAACCTTGTTGACCAATTATTAGTCCAGGTTTGGCTGCGTGAATTGTAATTGTTGCCGTTCCTTCTGTAGCTTGAATTTCAACTCTAGCTACTCCAAGTCCTTTGAAAAGTTTTGTTAAATATTTTCTAATCGCAGTGTCTTGTAGTAAATATTTTGCATAGCTTCCTTTAGGTGGGAACCAAGTTGAGTCCCAAGATTTTACTATACCGATACGAATTCCATTTGGATTAACTTTTTGTCCCATAGAGTAGATAAATTATTTTTTAGTAGTCTTAGTAGTTTTTTTTGGTTTTTCTTCAGTTTCTTGTGTTTCTGATTTAGTAGTTTTAGCTGATTTTTTAGTTGCTTTCGTTTCGATGGGTCTTGCATCTAATAAGATATGTACATGTGAAGATCTTTTTAAGATAGGTTTTGTACGACCTCTTGATCCAGGAATTACTCTTTTGATTGTAAATGCTTTTGAAACTTTAACTTCTTTAAGTACTAGTTCGTCTACATTTTGCTTGAAGTTGTTAGTAGCGTTAGCGATTGCACTAGCGATTACTTTTTCAAGAATTTTAGCTCCTTTTTTAGGAGTAAAAGATAGAAGTATTTCAGCTTTTTTAGCGGGCATATTTCGCACTAACTCGGCTACTACGTTCATTTTCTTTGGAGAAATTCTGATATTTCTTAGTGTTGCTTTCATGTTTACTTATTTTATTGGATTATTTTGCTAATTTACCACCGTGGGCTTTGAATTTTCTTGTTGGGGCAAATTCGCCTAATTTATGACCTACCATGTTTTCAGTAACGAATACCGGTAAATGTTGTTTTCCATTATGTACTGCGAATGTAAATCCTACGAATTCTGGTGGTATATCACATCCTCTTGACCAAGTTTTGATTACTTTTTTGTCGCCAGCTTGTATCATGACGTCAACTTTTTTCATCACTCTTGGGTCTACATAAGGTCCCTTTTTACTACTTCGTGCCATTTTGCATTGATTAATGTTTATTTTAATTGCGGCCGCAGGCCGTTTGAAGCAACTTCGCTCCGCTTCGTTGTGTTGTTACTTTTTACTGTGTCTTGATTTTACAATGAATTTGTCAGTCGATTTTCTTTTTCTAGTCTTAACACCTAGAGCAGGTAACCCCCATGGAGTTTTTGGAGCTTTCATACCGATTGAGTTACGACCTTCACCACCACCATGCGGGTGATCTACCGGATTCATAGCTTTACCACGTACTTGAGGTCTTTTACCTAACCATCTATTTCTACCAGCTTTACCGATTTTGATATTTGAGTGATCAGCATTACTTACAGTTCCGATTGAGGCAAAACATTTCTTTTCGATTAATCGGATTTCACCAGAAGGTAGTTGAACTTGAGCTTTAGCACCTTCAAGAGATACTAATTTTGCAGATCCACCAGCAGTTTTTGCTAGTTGTCCACCTTTACCTGGTTGAAGTTCTACGTTGTAAATCGCGTATCCAACTGGAATGTTTTTAAGACTCATTCTATTACCAACTTTTACTTTACATTTAGCTTTCGTAATAATTTCGTCGTCAACTTTAATTCCGTTTGGAGCTACTTGATATCTTTTTTCGCCATCAGCGTAAGTAAGTAACATAATGTAAGCTGTTCGATTTGGATCGTACTCAACAGAACTTACTTTTGCTGGAATTCCAGCTTTATCAATAGCTTTAAAGTCAACAATTCGAATTCGTTTTTTATGTCCACCACCTCGATGTCTTACAGTAAGTCTACCAGTATTATTTCTACCGGCTTGTTCTTTTTTGATGTAAGTAAGATTTTTTTCGGGACTAGTTTTCGTAATTTCTTCGAAAGTGTCTCGAGTCATTTGCCTTACACCTGGCGTGGTTGGTTTATAAGATTTTACTGGCATAATTACTTAGTTTTATTAATATCGATAGTTTCTTTGTTGGCAAACGTAACGATTGCTTTTCTTTTTTCTTTTCTTTTAACCATTTTTCTTTTTCCGGCAACTCTTACTTTAGCACGAGTAGTAATCATATTTACTTTCGCTACTTTTTTGCCGTAAATTTTTTCGATTTCCCGAGTTACATCTACTTTAGTAGCATCTACTGGTACATAGAACAAATATTTACTTTGCACGGCAGCAATAGAACTTTTTTCTGTAACGATCGGTGTGATTGCTAATTCTAACATTGTCTAATTTTAATTATTTATTGAAAAGGTGTTTTTTGTTTTTTCGATTCCATCAGCTACGAAACAAACTGAATCATATTTAACTAAATCGTGTATATTTAAATATGGAGCTGTAATTGTTTTTGCAAACGGTAAATTTCGAGTTACTTTTCTAATTAGTTCGTTACTTTCAGGAAGTACAAATAGAATGTTTCTTTCTACAGGAAGTTTATTGATCAAAGCTGCCATGTTTTTTGTTTTAGCTTCTGAATCTTCATAAGATTCAAGACCAAAGATTTTACTTTCAGTAGCTTTAACACTAAGAGCCATCAATAATGCTTTTCTTCTTTGCTTCTTAGGCATGTCTTTTTCGAAGTTTCTGTTGTTTCTAGGCCCAAAAGCTACACCACCACCAATAAAGTGTGGATTAGTAATAGAACCTTGACGTGCATTACCTGTACCTTTTTGTCTAAATGGTTTTCTACCACCACCAGATACTTCGCCTTTAGTTTTTGTATGAGCAACTGCCTTTCTGGCATTCGCTAATTGTCTTACTAAAGCCTGATGCACTAATTCTTCTTTTAGTTCTACCTCGAATACTTCTTTAGGTAGTTCCATAGTCTTAGCGACTTCTCCGTTTTGATTGTAAATATCGATTTTCATAATACTAGAATGTAATAGCTACAAGATTATTTTTCCCTCCAGGGATTGGTCCTTTGATACCAAGGATGTTTTTTTCGCTGTCTAGATAAACAAGGGGAACACTCTTAAAGGTAAGTTTGTCGCCACCCATTCGTCCGGCTAATTTTTTACCTTTCATAACTCGACCAGGTGCAGTACCTGAACCGATTGAACCAGGATTTCTGTGGTGTTTAGAACCATGTGAATTAGGTCCTGTTTTAAAGTTATGTCTTTTAACTACACCTTGAAACCCTTTACCTTTTGAGATTGAGGTAAATTGAACTTTTTCAATTTCTTTTAGATTTTCTACTGTTACTTGAGTTCCTATTTCAAATTCTTCGGAGTTTTCAACTTTGAATTCTCTTTGATAATAGTATTTTTTGTTTTTAGATGGATTTTTCAATTCTTTGTAACCAAGTACAATTGCTGAATAGCCGTCTTTTTCTACGGTTTTAACTTGAGTAATCGTGTTAGGCGTACATTCAACCACTGTTAGTGGGATACTTGCTCCGTCTTCTCCGATTATACGAGTCATTCCAATTTTTCTACCTAAGATTCCAGGCATATCTATTTAGAGGTTTAAATATTATTGTTGTAGATCTTAATTTCCTTTGTAGGAGCCCACAACTTATCTATAAACTTATTTCATTTATGTTTAAGCTGGCAGATATTAATGTCCGGCAGCTAGAATGTCAAGAGAATTTGTTAAAAAAACTCCTTCTTATTTTGTTTTCTTAGCAGCTGTTTTAGTTTTAGGTGCTTTTTCTGCTTTTACTGGAGTTGCAACATCTTCTTTTACTTCTTTTTTTGCACTTTTCTTTGATACTTTTGCTTCGGCAGTACCTACCATCATTTTGATTTCGATATCTACACCAGCAGGAATAGTTAAGTTTGTAAGAGAATCCACTGTATGACTAGTAGTTTCTTTAATGTCGATTAGTCTTTTGTGAGTTCTCATTTCGTATTGGTCTCGAGAATTTTTGTGAACGAAAGTAGATTTTAATACAGTGAATTTTTCAATTCTAGTAGGTAGGGGGATTGGCCCAGCTACGATTGCTCCTGTATCTTGAGCAGATTGGATAATTGTTCTTGCTACTTCATCAATGATTTTGTGATCAAATGATTTGATTTTGATTCTGATTTTTTGACCTGGAGCCATAGTAATTTAAGTTAATAATTTATAATTGATTTTAATTTATGTGGCTTGACTTGAGCTAAACGCAGACGAATTGTTGGTAAAACTTGAAATAACCCAGTTTATTACGCTAGGCTGTATACCAACTTAACTCAATGTAGTGAATTTGTTGGTGTCTTTGTTGAGCCCAGTGTGTCCCGCCTATTTGCGAGTGTATCTTTAAAAGTAAAGATTACAATTTTGTGCAAGTTTTATATCTTTAATTTTCGTTAATGTCAAAT
>CALQZM010000011.1 GCA_943349385.1 Candidatus Peribacteria bacterium | reverse complement strand
TTTTATTAAACTATTTGGTGACGAAATTTTTGGTCCACGTATACAACATTATTTTAGAAATGCTTGTTTGACCCTTATGGAAAATCAAGAAGAAGGTGCAACTTTAATTGATGTACCTAGAATGTTTACCGATGATGAGTTTATGAAGTACAAGACTAAAAATATTAAAAATCCGGTTGTAAGGTCTTTCTGGGAACATGAATACGCCAATACTGGTCAAAGAGAACGACAAGAAATGATTCCATATTTCTCGGCTAAATTTGGTCCGTTTATTACCAATACAATTATGCGTAATACAATTGGTCAAACTAAATCCGCCTTTAATTTAAGAGAAGTTATGGACACTGGAAAAATTCTACTAATTAATCTTTCTAAAGGTAAAATAGGGGATTTAAATACTCAATTACTTGGACTTGTATTAGTTTCAAAAATTCAGATGGCAGCTATGAGTCGTGCCGATATGCCTAAAGACCAACGTAAGGATTTTTATTTATATGTGGATGAGTTCCAAAACTTTGCTACAGATTCATTTGCTTCGATTTTATCTGAGGCCAGAAAGTATAGATTGAATTTGATTATGGCCCATCAATATATAAGTCAGCTAGTTGTATCTCGTTACGGTACAAGTTCAACTCAAATTCGGGATGCCATCTTTGGTAACGTTGGTACTATGATGTCGTTTAAGATTGGTGCTGAAGATGCAGAGTATTTAGCCAAAGAGTATGCTCCTGCTTTAAGTGAGCAAGATGTAATTAATATTGCCAATTATAAGGCTTATATGAAGTTGAATATTAATAATACAACTTCGCGTCCATTCTCGATTGAAACGATCTATGATCCAGATGGTGGAAATGCCAAGATTGCCCAATTAGTTAAACAGTACTCATCTACTAAATATGGCCGAGCTAAGAAGTTTGTTGAGCAAGAAATTGGGGCGCGTATTGGGTATGAATTTTAAGACTTTTATAGTCGAGCCCCTTTGAATCTGAAGATGTTACTTAATTAGTGGCACTATTCCTGGTAAGATTCTTCCTTCTAAGAATTCGATCATTGCGCCGCCTCCTGTTGAGACGTGGTTGAATTTTTTAGGTGATATTTTGAATTTGTTAATGGCATCAATTGTGTCGCCGCCTCCGATTACGGTTGTGGCTTTTGCTTTTGCAATTTCTTTGAAAAGGTATTTTGTGCCTGAGGCGAATGGTTCCATTTCGTAAAGTCCCATTGGTCCGTTTAAAATAACTGTTTTAGATTTATGGACTACGCTTGAATATTCACGTGCGGTAAGTCGACCGATGTCGAGAATCATCATTTTACCTAATACGTCTTCGACTGGAATGTCGATTGTTGCAGCTTTTTCTTCGATTTTATCGGCTACAATAACATCGCCTGGAATTAAAATTTTTGTTTTCTTTTTTTCAGCAAGCAGTAGGATTTCTTGGGCAATATCTATTTTTTCTTCTTCTACTAGGGATTTTCCAGTGTTGAATCCTTCGGCAAGTAAAAATGTATTAGCTAAAGCGCCGCCAACTAAAATGTAATCGGCAAGTCCAATAAATTGTTTAATGACTCCAATTTTGGTATCAATTTTGGCGCCGCCAACTATTACCGTTAAAGGCTTTTTAAGTTTTTTAGAATCCAATAACGGAGCCATAGCTTTAATTTCTGATTCCATCAATAGTCCAGAATATGATTTCAAGAAATGGGTTACACCTTCAGTAGAAGCATGGGCTCTATGGGCGGTGCCAAATGCATCGTTTACGTATAGGTCGAAGGGGGCTGCAAGTTGTTCTGAGAAACTTTTGTCGTTGTTTTCTTCTTCGGCATAAAACCTAGTGTTTTCTAGAAGAAGGATTTGTTTGTGTTCTAATTTTTCTAATAATTTGGGGATGTTGGCGCTTTTGCAATCCGGGACAAATTTAACTTTAACTTTTAAAGTTTTTGCTAAAGCGTTTGCGACTTGTTTTAAGCTAAACTCTTTATTAGGTTTGCCGTCTGGTCGTCCTAAGTGAGAACAAATTGCGATGCGGGCTTTGTTTTTAAGTAAAAAATCTATGGTCGGTTTAAGTTCTTTGATTCGTGTTAAGTCTGTAATTTTTTTATTTTTAATTGGAACATTTAAGTCGGCTCGAACTAGTACTTTTTTGTCTAGTAGCTTTGCTTGTTTTAATGATTTTACTTTCATAAGAATGGGTTGTTATAAAAATTATTTAGATTGAGTTTTTTGAGTAAAGTGACCGGTAGAAATGAGCTGTTGCAATTGCTAAAAGCGGAAAAGCAAAAATTAAACCTATTCCTAACAAGAAAAGACCTGCTGAAAAGATTAACATTTTCGCAATATCGAATCCTATTATGGTAAATTTTTGTTTGTTTGTAATTTTGTAACTTTGTTTGAATGTTTGAAAAAGTGATAAGTTTTTATCGACAAATGTATATCTAATAAATGAAAAACTAATTCCTATATATATAGAATATACAGTTGCGATAAATGTTAAAGCTAGAAGTAAAAGACTCAACAGCTTTAAGCCACTATTTAGTGCTAAAAAGCTAAGACCAAATAATCCGAATATAACTGCTAGGGCTAATAATGTAATTATAATACTTATCAAAATCAATAGGATATATCTAATGAACTTTAATGGCGCTACTTTAAATAGTTGGTTTAATTTTGCCTTCTTATTGTCGATTATTTGTAAACATTCTTGAGTTAGTCCAATTGAAACATAAATATTTACTAAATATGCGATTATAGCGATAGTGTAGTAAGCAGTTGGAGTGTAGTTTATGCCTTTTGGACCAATATAAAATTGTGAAAGAAAAGATATTCCGATAAATCCTAGATAAATCAAACAGACTACTAAAAAGAATTTTACGTTTTTCCTGAAATTATCCCATCCAAAATGAATAGAATTGTCTATGTTTAAAATTGGCGTGTTCATATATGAATGATTAATTTTTTAAAGTTGAAAAGTAGTTGGATTTTGATTTGTCCCTTCCAAAGGTGGAGATATAGGTTGTGTATCTATTGCTGGTGCAGGAATTATTGGCATTGGTGCAACCGGTATTGCTGGAGGGACTTGATTTTCGATTTCAGGAATTATTGGCATTGGCATGGGGTCTGGTGTTATAGTGATCGGCTTACTTGCCAAATCTTGAATCGTAACTGGCTCTATTTCTTGAGCTGTCTCAGAAGAATTTACTGGACTTGCAATAATAATTGGGTCGCTAGCGACCATCGGCGCAATAGGGTCTGTAGGTATATTTACTCCGGTGTTAATAGGTTGGTAAAAGTTTAATAAGTCTAGGTTTGTATTTAGAATCTCGTGACTCACTATTTTAGGTTGGGTTATGTTGTTTAAAGTAATATTTGAAATAGAGTCGTTACTAAGTTCTGAAGCATTTTGAGGGGAACTGGTAGTAGGTTGTTCGATGGCTATTTCTTGAACTTCTGGTGTTTGGGTTATAATTATTTCTGGTTGAAGTTGCGATGGTAATGCTTGGGCAATTGGTTCGGTTTGTTCAATTACAGGATTTGGAATGATTGCCTTCTGGAACTCTTGGGTTGGGGTTGTTAAGAATAATTGTTGATAAATTGAAGCCCGACATAAATTGAAGTAATTTTTCAAGAATATTGATAGTAAAAAAATTATTACTAAAATTATTATTACGCTAATAGTATTTTGGTTTTGGGTAAAAGAACCTAGTATAGTTAGTGGTAATGTAAAAATAAATGTATTTAAAATAAAAAATCCAATTAATTTTAATTTGTTTCCGTACATAGTTGTTTTTGCTTTTGAAAAAGCATCTCTGACTGTTAAATCTTGGTCTAAAATTAAGTAAGTTGCGAATATATATTTAAGTAAGTTTAATAAGGTGAAAATAATTGCGATAGGTATAGTTATTAGTCCTAGGATTGCAGAAGTACTGTTTATCCCGTTGTTTAAACTATTTAAAGAAAATAAACTTGCTGGATCTTGTTGAGTGAGAATGGCACTTGGTGCTTCTAAGGTTATTTGATTTAAGAAAACGGCTTGGTCATTGATTTGGCTTACTAGGCTTGCCGTTGAACCCGTGCCAGCATTCATTATAAAATAGCTACTTGTAATAGCAGCTAGAATTAATAAAGCTATAAAAGCTGGTAAGTAGATTCTTAAATAGGCTATGCAGCTTCTGTAAAATTGTTGAAAACTAATTTCGAATGCTTCTGTGATTTTTGTTGACTCCTGTTTAATTTGATTAATACTAAATTTTAGAAGGCTCAGTTTAAAATAGGTTGCAAGTATAAGTACGAATATTAGTGAAACTCCAGCTGAAATTAGTGAAGCTAATAGATTTTGAAAACTAATATAAATTAATGCTGGCAGAGCCAAAAAAGGTACACTTGAAATAAATATTATTAAGTTTAAAGCTATAAATTTGTGTAGTGTTTTAAGTGTAGTTAATAGACTTTGACTAATTGTGTTTTTAAAGCTGAAACTGTTTATTATTTGGTTCATATAAATTTTAATAGTAGTTGGTTTTAGTTTATTAGATTTTTCTTTTTTGAGCAATTATTTATATTATTTACTTTTTTGCTTATTGTTTTTTTGTTAGTATGAATTTACAACTTACATTATCTAGTTTTTAATCAGTATAAAAGCATGAAAAGTTTTGTTTATGGTCTTTTGGTAGCAGTAATCTTGGTTTTAATTGGTTTTGGTGTAAAGTCTTACTTAGATGTAAAAAATATTGAAGCTAGGCCTTCGGTATTTAAAAAGAATGAGAATCTATCCAAGAATCTTAGTTTGACTAACGGTGATTATGCATTGAATGTCTACGCTAGTAGTTTGAATTGGCAAGCCAGCAAACTTTTTGTTAAAGGATATACAGATGCTGGAAGTATAAAATTTCAAGAGGGTTTAGTTCAAATCGACGAGAATGGATTAGTTACTATTGGAGAATTTGTCATTGATATGACTTCGCTTGTTAGTTTATCTACAGGTAGCGGAAAAGGTCAGGATATTTTAACTAAACATTTAAAATCTGCTGATTTTTTTGATGTTGAAAAGTATAATACTTCTCAATTAAGCATCAAGTCTGTAGTGCTTAATGAATCTGGTAAAGATTATAGTGTGGTTGCTGATTTAACTATTAAAGGCATTACTAATCCAATTGAATTTAATGCCGAAATTTTTAGCATTAATGAATCAACAGTCCAGGCTATAGCAGAAATTGTAGTAGATAGAACTTTGTGGGATGTACGATATGGTTCTAATAAATTTTTTGATAATTTAGGTGACAATGTCATAGATGACAATTTTAAGATTGAGCTTGAATTATTAGCTAATAAGACTTAATAGAATGGATAAGAAAATAAAAATTGTTGTTATTGGTGGTGGTTTTGGTGGCCTTTATACTGCAAAAAAGTTGGCTGCAAGAATAAAATGCAGTCCCGAAATTATTTTAATTGATAAGCGAAACTATTTTTTGTTTACGCCGTTACTGCACGAAGTTGCATCGTCTACTATTAGCGAAAAAGTTCCAGTGGAATCTTTAGTGGCATTACTAAATAAAAGAGATATTATTTGGAAAGTAGGAACTGTAAAAGAGGTTAACCTGAATTCTAAAAAAGTTGTAACCGATCTTTTTGTAGAAACTTTTGATTATTTAGTTGTTGCTACTGGTACTGGTCAAAATACATATGGAATTCAAGGAGTGATAGAGCACACTTATCCAATGAAAGATCTAGAGCAGGCCATTCTAATTAAAGACAAATTAATTAATAACTTCGAAGTTGCAAATGTTACGAATGACTCTAGTTTGAAAAGCAAATTATTATCTATAGTTATTGTAGGGGCAGGAGCTACTGGAATAGAATTAGCAGGAGAAATTGCAGATTTTGCTAGTGAAGCCTGTAATAAATATTACAGCAATATTAACAGAGCTGATGTTACTTTAACTTTGGTTAATCCTACTGATAAGCTTTTACCTAGAAATAATCCTAAGTTAAGTGAGTGGGTTAGCGAGTATTTATTGGAATTGGGTTGGTGTTTTAAATTTGGTTCTATTTCAAAAGTTATACAAGAAAAAGTTTTATTTGAAGACGAGTCTAGTTTGGAGGGCGGCTTAATTATTTGGACAGCTGGCGTAAAACCGAATATGTTAAAATTTGATAAAGATTTACAGTTAGATAATTCTGGAAGAATTTTAGTACAAGACACACTGCAGTTTATTGGTTATGAAAACGTTTTCGGTCTTGGTGATGTAGTTAATACAAAGTCTGGTTTGCCTATGTTGGCTCAGGTCGCTGTTCAGCAAGCTGATTTAGTGGCCAAAAATATTGTGAAGTTAATTGATAAAAAAACTAAATTATCTAAGTTTATGTTTAATAATAAAGGATTTTTATTATCTGTTGGAAAATGGAACGCTGTAGGTGAAGTCTATGGTTATCCTATGAAAGGTAAATTAGTTTGGATTTTATGGCACTTTGTGTATTTTTTAAAGTTTATTTCTTGGAACAAAAAGTTGAAAGTTGCATTTGATTGGCTATTAAATTTGTTTAGTTACAGGGACATAAGTAAGGAGTAGGTAGATTTGATAGATTATTGCAATTAGATTATTTTAGTTTGCTCTAATTATTTAGTTCCATTATCTTTTGAACATGATAGTGGATAGAATTATAACTTTTTTAGATTTAGAGACGACCGGAAGCAAGGCCGGTCGGGACAGGGTTATTGAAATCGGATTGATTCAATACTTAAATGGTAAGGTAATTAATGAATATGAAACTTTAGTTAATCCTGAATGTGTAATCCCGGATATGATTACTGGAATTACTGGTATTAGAAATTCGGATGTTGTTGATGCGCCTCTTTTTAAGAGTATTGCTTTAAAGTTGTATGAATTGATTGAAGATACTATTGTGGTTGCTCATAATGTAAGTTTTGATTATTCATTTTTAAGGGCTGAATTCGCAAAATTAGAAGTAAATTTAAATAATGATATTTTATGTAGTGTTAAATTGTCTAAGGATTTGTATCCACATTTTAAGAAGCATAGTTTGGATTCTATAATTGATCGATTTAATTTAACTTGTGAACGTCGCCATAGAGCTTTGGATGATGCTAAAATCATATCTAATTTCATTCAGTGTGCTGTAAATGATTTTAGTTTTGAAAAAGTTTCGACTGCTTTTCGTAAAAATTTAAAAGTAATAAATCTGCCTTCTAAATTGAGTCATAAAGATTTAAATAAGTTGCCTTCAAGTTTCGGAGTTTATACTTTTGAAAACGAAGCAGGTCAAGTTATGTATGTTGGTTGGGCTAAGAACGTTTATCTTGAAGTTACAAATCATTTTTTGAATCAAAGTTTACGCAGAGAAAATATTCTAAAATCTGTAACTAAGGTTGATTTTATGCCTACTTTTGGTGAATTAGGTGCTATTTTTTTTGAAATAAAACTTACTAATGATTTAAAACCAATTTATACAAAAAAATTTAAATTATTTGGAAAATACCTTCTTGTTGATTCTGTTTCTAGTAATTTACCTTGGTGGCCTATTAATGGATATATGTGTATTGAAGAGCAAAAAGGTACTGAGGGTCAATTGTTTTTATTTAAAAATTGGCGATTATATGCTGTTGTTGATTTTAATGAAGATTCGACAAGTTTGAATTTCTTGCCTAGTTCCATTTTGGAAAAAGGGTTTATTGATATCTTGGCATCTAAGCTGCAGTCAAAATCTGGTTATAAAATTATGTCAGAATTTGAATTAAGGCAGTTTGAAGAAATTCACTAATTGTTTAAAAGTTTGTTTTATTATTGGCTATAGGTAAAGATGCAAATTAATCTTGTTTTTTTTGTAAAATTATTGGCCTTGAAATTGAGAATTGCTTTTTATCTATTTATATTTTATTGGTATTTTTAATGTAAATTTTTGATCTTATTAAAAGTAAAATTATTTGAATTCACAGAGTATACTCCGGCTAAATTTGAAGATTTTATTCATTCATTACGCGGAATAATTAATGATCCTATAACAATTGGTGTACAAAAATTATCTAATGAAATATTCTTTTATTTTAAATGTTCAAAAGGATTTGTTGATAATCTTAAGAAATTATTATTTTCAACTTTTGAGATTGATTTAGTGGTTGAAGATTATGTGAATAAGCCGTATTTTTGCAATTGGTTAAAGCTATCACGAGTTTTTTGTTTTCCAATTCGTAGGTATGAGCAATTAGAGGACCGATTTAATAAGGAGTATCTAGATCCTATTACCTATTTAATCAATATTTTGGATACTGATTTTGATTCTGGTTTTGAGCTTGAGGTAAAGCGAAGTTTGGACTCAAGAAGGAACTATTATTTTAAATATTTTAGATTTGTATTGATTAAGTTTAAGTCTAGTTTTTGGCAGGATTTTTGGTTGCGAAAATTATTAGAATCCAATAATCTTAAAAAATATACTTGGTTGATTGCAGCTTATTTTTTTGCTGGATTTGAAGTTCAGGCAAAAGATAATTTTGAAGATACTGTAAAAAAAAATCATATATTCGAGACTAGTAATGAAGCGGCAAGTGATAAAATAAATAAAAGTTTATTTCAAGTTGAATTAAAAATATTTTCGGAATCAAAGTTTGAATTGAAGCAACTTTATACTTATTTTGATAAATTCAAGCTATCAAATTGTAATAGTGTTATTGCTAAAACAAAAAAAGTAGAAACAATTTTAAGTTCTGAAGAGATTGCAAGTTTGATGCACTTTCCATCTAATTTCATTAATGTATCTAGTAAGTTAGTTTGTTCTAATGAGCATTTGCTAGCAAGTAATTCTGTGCCGTTTTTAGAGTCTAAATTTGTATGTTTAGGAAAAAACTATGCCAAAGGGTTAACTCGATTAGTTGGTATTCCCGATATTGATCGTTTTAAACATACCTATGTTTTAGGCAAGACTGGGATGGGGAAGTCAACATTGCTTTACAATTTGATTATGCAAGATATATTCGCTGGAAATGGATTGGCCGTTGTTGATCCACATGGAGATTTGGTCGATAAAATTTTATTGAGTTATCCTAAGAGTCGCCTTAATGATTTGATTTGGATTGATCCATCAGATTTAGACAATCCGTTTTCATTCAATATTTTGGATATAAATAATAAGTCTCAAAGAGGTGTTATAGTAGATGGTACACTCGAAATTTTTAAGAATAATTTTAGTGAAAGTTGGGGGCCGAGATTGGAATATTATTTGAGGAATGCACTTTTATTATTGGTGTCAGTTGAGAATCAGACTTTATTGTGTTTGCAGCGATTGTTTACAGATAATATTTATTTAAACTCATTGCTTAAAAACTCAGATGACAAAATCGTAATTAGCTTTTTTGAAAAAGAGTACCTGGCGTTGTCTCATGTTAAGCGTGTAGAGATTATAACTCCTATTTTAAACAAGGTTGGCCCTTTATTAATGGATCCAATGTTAAGAAATATTTTTGGACAAACAAAATCTAAGTTGAATTTAGATTTTGTAATGAACACAAAGAAAGTTCTTCTAATAAATTTGTCAAAAGGTAAATTAGGCTCCTTGAATTCATCTCTGCTTGGGGCATTTATTATTAATAAAATTCAAATAGAAGTACTCGCTAGAGCCGATAAGCTAGAAGTTGATAGAGTGCAATTTTACTTATATATAGATGAGTTTCAAAATTTTGTAGGTAAGTCTTTCCAAGTTCTGCTGTCTGAGGCTCGTAAGTATAACTTGGCCTTAATTCTTGCTAATCAGTATTTAATGCAGATAGGAAAAGATTTAATTAGTTCAGTTTTGGGTAATGTTGCCAATATAGTTTTGTTTCAGCTTAGTTATGAAGATGCTGAAGTTATGCACAAAAATTTTGCAGAAAAAATTAATTTAAATGCCTTAGTGCAAACTAGTGTATTAAATGCGTATGCTAAAGTTCTAAATTATGGACGACAAATTAATCCGTTTAGTTTAATTATTGAACCCAGTAATTTATTTTTAAATAATGCTGAAGAAGTGCTTAAATTTAGAGCGCATTCAAATAAACGATATTCAGTTTCTAGAAATCAAATTAATCGAAAAATTGAAAAATGGTTAGAAATGTTGTAAATTATAATTAGTGTTTAAGATCTGTTTATGAAATTAGCAAGATTAGTATCAGTAGGTAATTGCGGGTTACTGATTTTGTGCGTATTTGCTATTAATGTATTTGCTGTAAACGCTTTTGTCGATGTTTCTAGTAATCATGAATATAAAACCGGAATAAAGTATTTAAAGGATCGTGCAATTGTTGAGGGCTACCAAGACGGTACTTTTAAGTCTTCAAATACTATTAATCGTGCAGAAATGACTAAAATTTTATTGGTAAGTAATAAAATTCCAATTCAAGAATTTAATTCAAGGTGTTTCAAGGATGTGCCTATTAATGATTGGTATTCAAATTATATTTGTACTGCAAAGAGTCTAGGTTGGGTTGAAGGCTACAAAGATGGAACTTTTAGATTTGCTAATAGTATAACTCGGGCAGAAGCACTAACTATTATTGGTAGGGCTGAGGGATGGGCAATTAGTGATCCTATATTAAGTCCTTATTCAGATGTCCCATTAAAAGATTGGTACACTAATAATGTATATTATGCCAAAAATAAGAATTATTTACCTTTTGTAGGTGCGTTTTCACCTGTAAGTAGTATGAATAGAGGTGAATTTGCTGAGATTTATTATAGGATTTTATATACCGAAGAAAATAAACTGAGTGAATTTGAGGTTGAGGATAATAAACTGTTGCCTGGAGTTGAGTTTTTTGCGAAAAATATATTTAGTAATATTATTTTAGATTCACAGTTTCCTAAAACATTTTTAAGAAATGAAAGTTTTACATTTAGTGGTAAAGTTCAAAATAAGGATATTCAAGAACTAGTTTTTATTGTATTTGACAACAGCAATGTCCAAATTGATAATTTTGTAGTTAAAATAAAAGATGGAAAATTTGAATTTGGACACAAGTTTGATACTTTAGGTAGTTACAATATTGCTTTGTCAGACGGTAATGTGGGCCAGTCTCAATTGGCAAAAATTGAAGTAGTTGACGTGGTAATAGATCCTATGGTTACCGGCACTTTTGATAGTAAGAATTTTAGTCAAAATTTATCTTTTGATGGTGTATATACTAGTCTTGATGTCGTTAGCGATGCAGATTTATTGAAAGTGGATTTGATTCAAGGCGCTGATGCAGTTACCTATTTCTCTAGGTTAGAGAATGGTTCCTTATTTTTTAATTATAATGATTTTAGAGATTTTGGAGTTGGTAAAGTAGAAGTCGTTATTCAGGCAGCCGACTTTATAGAAGCAGCTAAAATTGGTAATTTTGCTGAAGTTTCTCGTAGAACTTATAATGTAGTAATGCATCAAAAAAGTGAAGTAACCAATGGGGTTAAGGTTGATAATTTGCCAATTTTTCACAGCGGAAAAATAGTATTAACAGGGATTGCCAATACTACTTTGAATAGTAGTCTGTATTTAATTAATCCCGATGGAACTGTTACTGAATTTAAGTATGAATCTAAGGAATTGAATCAAGGAAGTAAATTTAACTATAGTTTGTCATTGCCTGAAAATGGTACCTATATTGTTGAATTAAATAATGATCAGGGTATAGCAGTAATTAATCATCCTGTTTATAGGACTAATTATTTTCCTTTAATCCCTGATTATTTTGATTTGAATTCAGCCAAATTAAATAAATTTTTGGTAATTGACGAAGACGCAGAAGTTGATAACTTGTTAAATTATATAAACAAAGACCGCAAAAAAGTAGGCTTGAAAAAGGTTGTTCTCGATGCCGACTTAAGTTCTTTGGCTGAGTATCATATTGCTGATATGATTAATAATAATTATTTTTCTCACACAAATTTAAGAGGTGAATCACCACAAGATCGGGCAGTTAATTTGGGGATTGATACAGTAGTAGCTGAGAATATTGCGAAGGTTGTTAATACTGAGTTTGGCCATAACGCTTTAATGCGAAGTGCTATTCATCGACAGAATATTTTAAATACAAGTTGGACTTTAGTTGGATTATCAGTGAAAAAGAATTTACAAGGTTATTATTATTTATCTCAACAATTTTCTACTTCTAGGTCAGATTTTATTAAATTGGTAAAAAATAGTTTGATACAAAAAGTTCCTAATTTATTTTTAAATAAAGATTTGAGTGAACGTGCTGACATATGGAATCAAAAAATGATTGGTGAAAACGAATTTTCTACTAATATTGGTGGAGAAAATATTTTTGACAGTTTATCTTCATCTGTTGGAGTTACTTCGGTACAAGCTTTAATATTGAATGGTACGGACCCTAGTGAAATGGTTGAATTGCTTTTAGATAACTCAAAAGTAAGTGTGGGGGGATGGACAGATTACGGTGTTTCTATAGATTTTAAAGATGATGGGCAGGTAGCAATTGTTTTTATTTGGGGGAAATAGCTTGTTTTTTGTAAAAAACGCAGATTTGTCTAACGAAAATCAAGTTACAGGTTGACTTTTTAGCCTTTTATGTCGTATAAATAGTCGACATAAATTAAATATTTTTCATGCAAATAAGAAACATAGCAATTATCGCCCACGTGGATCATGGTAAAACTACTTTGACAGATGCGTTACTAAGGCAAAATGGAATGGTTAAAGATGACTCTCAGAGTATGGATTCTAATGCTTTAGAACAAGAGAGAGGAATTACAATTTACGCTAAAAATACAGCTTTGTACTATAAAGACACAAAAATTAATATAGTTGACACTCCTGGGCATGCTGATTTTGGTTCAGAGGTAGAGCGAGTATTGCGTTCAATTGACTCTGTATTACTGATTGTTGACGCTCAAGAAGGTCCGATGCCCCAAACTAAGTTTGTACTTAAAAAATCCCTAGAGTTAGGTCTTAAGCCAATTGTGGTTATTAATAAAGTTGATAAACCAGCTGCTCGTCCAGAGGTTGTGCATGAAATGGTTCTTGAATTATTTATGGATTTAGGTGCAAATGATCAACAATTAGACTTCGTAACTGTTTATGCGGTTGGAGTGAAAGGTCTTGCTATGAAAAATTTAGGTGATGAGTCTGTAAATTTAAATCCGTTATTAGATACTGTACTTGAAAATGTAAAATTGGCTGAGAATGACACTACTAAGCCTTTTAGAATGCAGCCTTTTAATTTAGGATATGACAACTACTTAGGCCGTTTAGCAGTAGGTAGGATTTATGAAGGTATCGCTAAAAGTGGATCGAAAGTTTATATCAAAAATAATGAGGGTGTTACTCGAACAGGCACAATTACTAAATTGTTTTCTTTTGAGGGATTCGAAAAAACAGAAGTTTCTGAAGCTATGGCTGGCGATATAGTAATGATAGCTGGTATTCCAGATATTTATATTGGTGAAACAATTTCTTCGGTTGAAAATCCTGAAGCGCTCCCTGCTATTACTATAGACGAACCGACGATCTCGGTTGATTTATTTGTAAATAATTCTCCTTTTGCTGGTAAAGAAGGAAAATTTGTTACTACTCGTCAAATTCGAGACAGGTTAGAAAAAGAGCTAGAAGTTAACGTAGGTCTTAAGGTGGATTATGGAGATGGTGACTTTTTTAGAATTTTTGGAAGAGGTGAAATGCACATTGCTGTTTTACTTGAAAACATGCGACGTGAAGGTTTTGAAATGCAAGTTGCTCAGCCTCAAGTTATTATTAAAGAAGAAGATGGTGTTAAACTTGAGCCATTTGAGGAACTAAGTATCGATATACCTGATGCTTATACTGGTGTAGTTATTGAAAAAGTTTCAAAATTAAAAGGTCAAATGATTCACATGGGACCAGAACATGGTCTAACTAGATTAATATTTGAAATTCCTACTCGTGGTTTATTAGGCTACAGAGGTCAATTTATAATGGATACTCGTGGCGAAGGAATTATGGCGGCTCGAGTAATTGGGTTTAAGCCGCACGTTGGAAATATTGAAAAACGTGAACTAGGAGCTATGGTTTCTATGATTGCTGGAAAAGCTTTAGGTTATGCATTATTTTCTCTTCAAGAGCGAGGTACTTTGTATATCAACCCGAATGTTGATGTTTATGAAGGGCAAATTATAGGAAATGTATCAAAAGGTAACGACTTGATGGTGAATCCTACTAAAGGTAAAAAACTTTCAAATGTAAGAGCTTCAGGAACTGATGATGCGATTACCTTAACTCCACCATTTGATGTAAGTTTAGAGCGTGGACTTGAAATTTTAGCTGAAGATGAATATCTTGAAATTACTCCGATGAACATTCGTTTGAGAAAGAAAGTTTTAAGAGAAGGTGAACGAAAAAGATAATAATTTAATTTTATATATTTATGATTGATTCAATAGATACAGGATCAGAAACAATAGATTGCGGTGGTCGTGCCATTAAAGGTACGCATCCAATCGCTTTCGACTCATTAGGCACTGATAATACGTTATTGATAACAGAGGCTGCCAGTATGCTGGGTTATGATGTTGTTTTTTCAACTGGTGGTAACGCTATACCTAGACAAATAGATGTTCGTAGTAGGTTTCCTGACGAGAACAATCCAGCTAATTTAACGGCAATGTTAAGTGCGAAAATATTAGAATTAATTACTGTTCAAAAATAATGAAGCAAAAGTATAATTGGTTACCGGATTTTGTATACGGCTCAATCGATGGCGTAGTAACTACTTTTGCTGTTGTGAGTGGTGTCCAGGGTGCTAATTTGTCGGCTACTATTATTTTAATACTTGGATTCGCAAATTTGTTGGGTGATGGATTTTCGATGGGTGTGGGAAAATATCTAAGCGATAAAGCCCAAGTTGATCATTTGAAAAACACAAACAAAGATCTTACTGACATTAATCCAATTAAAGGTGGGCTGTATACCTTTATGTCTTTTAATGCTTTGGGTTTAATACCGCTATTAGGTTATATAGTTGGACCAATGCTCAAGTTAACACTTGATGGAACTTTTATATTTACTGTAGTAATTACTTTAGCTTCACTATTTTTAATTGGAGTAATTAAAGGAAAAGTTGTAAATACATCAAAACTTTTTGCAGGTTTGCAAACAATGACTATTGGTGGATTAGCTGCTTTAATAGCTTATTACGTTGGATTCTTTGTAGAAAAATTAGTTTAAATACATGTTTAATGTATTGTTCTGCCTTTTAAACTTATACAATTTTATTTACTATTTCTTGTTCAAAGTGTCCTTCTATGCGAAAGCCGGAGGCCATTTTATGCCCTCCGCCTCCGAAGATTGCTGCTATTTTGCTTAGATCGTAGGCATTGTTGATAGTACGGATTGAGGCTTTGATCCCATTGTTTTTGTCTTCAGTTAAAAGCATTGAAAATTTTTTATTTGGGACTGTGTTTAGGTAATCAATTATTCCTTCTAGATCTTTTGAGGTAGAATTATATTTTTGTAGATCCGAGTTAGTAACTATAGAAGTAAGAATTTTTTGTTTAGAGATATAACTATTTGTTAAAACATTTCCCCATAATTTTAATTTGCTAGAGTTCGAAATTTTGAATAATTGTTTGTGGATTAAATTGTTGCTGGCTCCTAGCTTGGTAAGTTCTGATGCAATTTTTAAGGATTGAGTTGTAGTGTTAGGATGTTTAAAGCTTCCTGTGTCGAAGTGGATTCCAGTTAGTAAGTCTTGCGCTATGTTTTTGGTAATTGTTATGTTCCAAATTTTAAATAAATTAAACAGTATTTCAGTCGTAGAGGCAGAGAAAGTGTCAACTAAGTTGTATTTTCCATATAAATCGTTGGATTTATGGTGGTCGATGTTAATAATTGTGAGTGTTGGATCCTTAAATAGATTGGGGATTTTTGTTTCGAACTCACTCATACTTGAACTTCCGCAATCAACAAAGCAGATTAGCTTATAAATATTTGTGTTTAAGTTTGGACTTATTTGTAAAGATCCATCTAAAAAGTGGGTATAGCTCGGAGCTGGGTCTACGCAAAAAATCTCTACATTATCATGAAACTGTTGGATTGCTTTTTTTAAGGCTAGTGCGCTTCCTATGGCGTCGCCATCTGGGGATCTGTGTGGAATGATTGCAACATACTCTTTGCTGAAAAGATGCTGTTTTATGTCTTGATGTATTGAGTAGTTTGTTGGGTTCACGAAAAATAATTAACAAGTATATATTATTTAATTATTTCGGCTATATTGAAAGCGACCATTTTGAATTGGGCTTGCCGCATTATTTATTTGTTTTTCTTTTTAATATTTTAGTTAGTTCTGCTGAATTGTATGTGTTGATAATATCTTCTTTGCTAAGCCAACCTCTTTTAAAATAGTTAACTCCTAGTTCCATCAATTCTAGCCCTTTGCTATTGTGAGCGTCTGTATTAAGGGTGAATTTTAATTGGTATTTTTGCTTTGCTTCAAGTACCAAATTACTTGGTAAGTCTAATCTTGTGGGTTGAGCATTGCATTCTAGTATTGTTTGTGTTTGTTCTGCCATTTTGAAAATTTCGTTTATATTAAGTGGGGAACCTTCTCTTTTTCCTATAATCCGGGTGGTTGGATGTCCAATTATGTGAACATAGGGATTTTGCATTGCGGCTAATATCCTATTAGTAGTGTCTTTTTCTAAATTTGAGTGAATAGAGGCAATTACGATATCAAATTCGCTTAAGATTTGGTTATCGTAGTCTAATTCACCATTGTTTAGAATGTCGACTTCGGTTCCGTATAAAATATTGAAGTTTAATTTATTTTTAAGTTTTTCGATTTCGTGTTTTTTTTGTAGTAATTGCTCTTTGTTTAAACCATTTGCGACTCTTAAATTTGGCGAGTGATCGGTAATTCCGATGTATTCGTATCCCAGCTGCTTGGCTTTTAAGGCCATTTCTTCAATGCTGTTGGCTCCGTCTGAATAGGTTGAGTGGGTATGTAGGTCACCTTTGATGTCTGTGATATTGATAAGGGTTGGAAGGTTTTGATTAGTGTCGGAATCTAGTTCAATGTTACCTTGTCTTAGTTGTGGTTCAACATAGTTTAAGCCTACTACTTCATAAATTGCGTTTTCAAATTCTCCACCAACTTTTTTATTTGTATCGATTTCAAAAATTCCGTATTCATTTATTTTGTAACCTTTATTTTTAGCTATTGTGCGTAATTTTACATTGTGGGATTTGTTCCCTGTAAAATATTGCATAGCCGCGCCAAACTCATTTTTTTGAACAAGTCTTAAGTCAATTTGTAAGCCATTGTTTAGTCGGGCTGTTACTTTTGTTTCTCCTTCTGCTTCTATTTGCTGCATAAAGGGTAATAATTTGAAATGTTCTATAATTTGTGAACGGTCTTCAGTTTTAGAAGTTACTAGTAGGTCTATATCTCCAATAGTGTCTTGGAATCTTCTTGCCGATCCGGCTATTACTGCTTTTAAAACTTTGGGATGCTTTAGCATGTAGGATTCAATTTCTTTTAGAGTCGGGTAAATTAACCCTATTGGAATTCTAGAAGAATATTGTTCGTGATTAATAATTGAGTCTAATATTTTTGCTGCACTTTTTTCGCCCAGGCCTTCAAGTTTTTGAACTTCTCCATCTTGAATGGCTTTTTTTAAGGCTTTAACAGAGCCAATGTTTAATTCTTGATAGAATTTTTTTACTTTTTTAGGACCTAGGTTTTTAATTTCTAGCATTTCAAGAAGTCCTGCAGGAATAGTAAGTTTTAAAGCTTCTAGTTCTGTAACTTTTTTGGTTTTAATATACTCAAGGCTTTTATGTCTAATAGCTTCGCCAAATCCAGGGATGTCCTCTTTGAATTTTTCATTTTCTAAGTCTATGTAGTCCGTTATTTCTTTAGGTAAATTCTGGATTGTTAGCGAAGCTTGACGATAAGCTCTAATTTTAAACTTGTTCTTTGCGTTGTCTTGTATTTCTAAAATGTCGGCGAAAGTGTCGAAAATTTTAGCTAGTTCTTGGTTTATCATTTAAAGTATTTAGATGCTTCAATCATTACATTTTTTATTTGATTTTGAAAGATTAATCCGAGTCCTAATAACGATAATATTATTAATGTAGTAATTGTGATAAAAATTATATTTGGTGATTTTTTGTTTTCTGATGATTCATATTCCTCAATTTTATTTATTTCTAGCAGTATATTTTTATTTTCATATTGAAGTATTTTAGCTTCAATATATTTTTTAAGGGCCAGTTTTGTTATTTGCTCTTGAGTTGCTAGTACTTTATAAGTTTCTTGATCTTGTAGGCTGTTAATAGTTATAATTTGATTTGTAGTGTCTAAATTTGTGATTTTTCCTCTTATATTACTGCTTTTTGGATTTGCTTTTTCTGGAGTTAGGTATTCAGTCCAAAGAAAGTCTTTATTTACTAAGCTGTAGGATTTGCCCTCGAGTGCTTTTTCGTACTCGACACTACTTATAGTTTTATTACTTGGGTCAATTAAATTTATAATAGCGTTTGAATTTGGAAGTGAGTAATCCTTGATTATTAAGTATTGGTTAGGTTGTATAGTTAAATCTTTTAGACTGTTTTCTTTAGAA